>DATKSK010000036.1 GCA_035531755.1 Acidimicrobiales bacterium
GAGCTGCGCCGACATGGTGCTGCTGCCCGGGGCTACGAGGACCACCGACCCCGAGGGCTGCAGGTTGCCGCCGTTGCTGATGGAGACGGGCATGCCCGATGCCACCGGGGGCCCCGCCGCAGGGCCGAGGGCGACCGTACCGGACTCGTCGTAGTGGAACGCGGGGACGAAGGTGGGCAACCCGGCGGTCACGACCGAGATCGACGACTGGCTGGGCGCGGCGAGCTCCTGCCAGTCGATGAAGGCGGGGCCGCCGCTCGGGCTCGCCAGGCTGACCGTGTACGTGCCGACCGGCTCCTGGAGGTAGACACAGCCGTACTGGTCGGGGTTATAGGTGGTCGTGCTCCCGCCGTTCGGCGTGACGTTCACCGCCACCCTGACGAGGTTGGCCGTGTCGGCCGGCGCCTTCGGTGCCGACGCGCCCTGGATCTGAACCGAGAGGAAGCCGTCGCCGGGGACGAGCGCTCCGTAGGGAGGGTTGATCACGGTCGTCTCGCCCAGGGACTGGCCGTTCCCCCACTTCACCGTCATGGTGGCCCGGACCACCTGGGGCGGGTTCCCCGAGGTGCACAGGCTGGGCTGGGTCCCTGTCGCCGCCCACTCGAGGTGTGACCACACCGAGTACCCGACGCCGCCGATCGTGACCGGCGTCGCCGTGAGCAGGACGTCCTTGGAGATATTGGCCTGCAGCGAGGACAGCGTCGAGTTCGCCGTCGTCTCCAGGTACTTCTCGGCCAGCTCGGCGGCGGCCACCTTCTCCCGGTTGATCGCCGCCTGCTTGACCGTGGTGTCGACGAGGTAACTGCTCGACACCAGGACGATGAGGAGCACCGACAGCGACAGCATGACCTCGACGAGCCCGAAGCCGTCGTCTCCACGCTCGGACTGTCGACCCCCCCGTGCCATACCTCGTCCTCCCTGCTCCCCGGCCGTCGCCCGGGGAGCCTGCCCGCGCGCCCACGGGCACGACGACGACACCAGTCGCGGTCCGGTGGTCCCCGGCGTGTGCCCGCCGCACCGTCTGCGTGGAGCTGAGCGCGCCTGGCGCGTCCGCCCTGGAGCACCGACGTTCATCGACCGCGACCCGTTCTCGCCACCTTGCGAAGATCGACACCTTCGGGGTCGAACTTGACGGCCGCGTCGTTGAAGTGGCCGACTCCCCGGTTCCAGGACCTCGACGCCGCCGCTGCCGCGAGCGGCCGGGTCGGTACCTAGGCTCGCGTGGGCCAGGGATCGTCGTAGTCGGACGTGCTGTAGCGCGCCTGGGAGTGCTTCCAGGATTCGGCGCTACCGGTCCGAGGCGCCTCCATGATCAGGACCCCCTTGCCGCCCCCGTGCCGAGGCAGGTGGAGACCGAACCGACCGAGCGTTTGCTTCAGTTGCATGGCGAGTCCCTCGTGATCCGCTGTCGGAACCCTCCGGCACTCGGACGCCGTCGGTGACGAGTGTCCTCAGCCGGAGGCTTGTGTTTTGCTGCCGTCTACGTCCCCATAAGTCGGCACTATGAGTGGCGTAGCTTGAGATCTACGACCACGTATTGTGGTAACAGAGGGGAATCCGGCAGACGCGATGCCCGAGTTGACGCCCAGTCAGCGGGACGAGCGCGCCGTCAGCCCGAGATGCGCCGTCAGCCCGAGATGCGCCGCGCCGCCACCTCGGGCAGGGCGAGCTCGGCACCCCGGCGCGGCGGGTCCAGCGCCACCAGGACGAACTCCCGGCGCTCGCCTCGCTCGATCACCTCGCGGGCACCGCGCGGCGGGGGCGTCCCCAAACCCGCGAGCGGGACATAACACAGCATCGCGTCGACATCGACCATGGCGCCGTGCGACACGAACGACGACACCGTCCCCTCCACCGTCGAGCCGACCGGATGCTCGGTGACGAACGTCAGGAAGGTGAGTGGGTCGTTGACGGCGGGCGGCGGCTCGGCGCGCCGACGGGTCGGGGTTGCGCCGGGTGTGGAACCGCCAGGGTGGGGCGGGGCGATCGCCTCGGTCGTGGCCACGTCGATGGCGGCCCGTACGTCCGGGCCCGATGCGCGCCGTCCGCGGCGTCGTCGACCCCGGGTGGCCGGCTGGCCGGGCTCGCCGCCAACGGCGTCCGCGGATATCTCGACCTCGCTCCCCCCGGCGGTGCCGGACCTGGCGCCCCCAGCGCCCGCCGTGCTCCCGGCCTTCTTGCCTCGGGCCGACCGGCCGGCCGTGCCGGCCGTGGCCACCTTGTCGCTCTCGGCAGCCCTACCCGCCTTCTCACTTCCGGCCGCCCTACCCGACTTCTCGGTCTTGGCCGCCTTCTCGGTCTTGGCAGCCCTACCCGACTTCTCGGTCTTGGCAGCCTTCTCGGTCTTGGCCGCCTTCTCGGTCTTGGCAGCCTTCTCGGTCTTGGCAGCCCGCTCGGTCTTGGCCGCCTTGCCCGCCTTCGCGGGTGGCTCGGCACCGGGAGTCTCGCCTGCCTCTACCACGGTGGCCGCGCCGGCCTTGGAGGACCTGCGCGACCTCCTCTTCGGCGCGGTCCCTTCGCCCGACGTCAGTTCGTCGGTCACCTCGGCCATGACCGAGGTGACCGCGTCGGTCGCCGTCGACGACCGGGTGGCCCTGCCCGCCGTTGCGGCCTTCGCCGCCCTCGGCTCCCTGGTGGCTTTGGCGGCCTTGGTCGACCCCGCTGCCAGCGAGGCGCGGCTTCGCGCCCCGCGCACCGGGCTCCGCGGCGTGAAGATCCACCCGGCACCGGGGACCGGCTTCCCGCCGATGAGGCGGCCTTCGTCGAAGAGCCATGGGTGCTCGGCGTGGAATTCCTGGAAGGAGTCGTTGGAGAGCACCTGTCCGCCGACCCGCTCGGCGACCCGGAGGAGGAAGGCGTCTCCCCGTCCCACCGCCCCGGCCGGCGGGGACACCAGCTCGGCATGGGCCACGGCCTCGTCGAACGCCTTGCGCTCGGCCGGGTCGATCCGGTGGCCGAACGTGGCGTCCACCACGACGATCATCTCGCTACCCGGGAATTCCGCCTGGAACTGCCGGACCGCCTGGTCGAGTTGCTCGAGACTGGGCACGGACCTGCCCTCGGTGGCGATATTCGATCCGTCGACGACGACGTATTCGTGGTCCATGCGGGTCCCAGTCAACCATCCCGCGGGGTCGATCGGTCCGACCCTCGCCGGCCCGACCGACCCGACCGGCTCGACGATCACCGGCCCGACCCTGCCGGACCGTCACGGCTCGGCCGCCTCGACCTCTTCGAGCTCGACCGCCTCGACACTTCGGGCCCGACCGCACCGGCGGTGGCCGCGGTCGGGCCACCCCGTCCCTGCCACGCCTGCCGCCCATAGGATGCGGACCATGGCCGGCGACCTGGCAGGAGAAGTCGCAGAGCTCCTGCAGACGATGATCCGCAACGCCTGTGTCAACGACGGCACGCCGACGTCAGGGCACGAGCAGCGCAACGCCGACGTCCTGCGCAGCCTCCTCGAAGGCCGCGGGCTCGACATGGAGGTCTACGAGCCGCTCGCCGGCCGCACCTCCGTGGTGGCGCGGATCGAAGGCAGGGACCGCAACGCCCCGACCCTCGCCCTGCTCGGCCACACCGACGTGGTCCCGGCGAACCCCGAAGACTGGAGCCACGACCCGTTCGGCGGCGAGATCATCGACGGCGAGGTGTGGGGCCGCGGCGCGGTGGACATGCTGAACCTGACCGCCTCCATGGCGGTGGCGGTCCGCCACGTCGCCGACGAGGGCTTCCGGCCCGACGGTGACCTCGTCTTCATCGGAGTGGCCGACGAGGAGGCCCTGGGGAGCCACGGCGCCCAGTGGCTCACCGAGCGCGTCCCCGACGACGTGCGAGCCGACTACCTCATCACCGAGGCCGGTGGGTTCCCCATGGCCAGCCCCGACGGCGTCCGCCTCCCGGTCATCACCGGGGAGAAGGGCGCGTTCTGGTGCACCATCACCGTGCGGGGCACCCCCGGGCACGCGTCGCAGCCGCTGCGGACCGACAACGCGCTGGTAAAGGCGGCCGAGGTGGTGCGACGGCTCGCCGCGCACGAGACGCCCGCCGACATCCACGACGCCTGGCGCCGCTTCGTGGAGGGCATCGGCCTCCCCGCCGAATTCTCGGGGCCCCTGCTCGACCCCGACCGGATCGGCGAGTTCTGTGAGACGCTGCCGGCTCTGGGCCTCGCCCGCCAGGCCCACGCCTGCACCCACACCACCATGGCCCCCACGGTCATGCAGGCCGGGACCAAGGTGAACGTCATCCCCGACCGCGTCAGCCTGCAGGTCGACATCCGGACGCTCCCGGGGTGGGGGCAGGAGCGGGTCGAAGCCATGCTCCACGACGCGCTCGGCGACCTCGCCGACGATGTCGAGCTGACCTGGCACGCCATGGACGTCTCCACCACATCGCCCACCGACACCCCGCTGTGGGACGCCCTCGAACGCGTGGCGCGCCAGTCGTACCCCGATGCGCGCTGCGTGCCGTTCCTCACCGTGGGCGCCACCGACGCCCGCTTCTTCCGGCGGATGGGCACGGTTGCCTACGGGTTCGGCCTGTTCAGCGAGCACCTCTCCTTCGAGCAGTACGCGGCGATGTTCCACGGCGTCGACGAGCGGGTCGACGTGGCCTCGCTGGGCCTGTCCGCGAAGCTGTGGGACGGGCTGGTCCGGGAATCCCTGCGGTGAGCGCGTCGGGCGCACCCGCGCCGGCGCCCGTCACCGCCGTGCTGTTCGACTTCGGCGGCGTCATCACCGACAGCCCGTTCGATGCCTTCGAGCGTTACGAGCGGGAGCACGGCCTGCCGGTCGGGTTCATCCGGCAGGTGAACACCACCAACCACCTGGACAACGCATGGGCCCGCCTCGAGCGCAACGAGGTCCAGTTCGACGAGTTCTGCGACGCGTTCGAAGCCGAGGCCGAGCTCGCCGGTGGCCGCATCGACGCCCGCGAGCTCTTCGCCATGTTCACAGGGGCCCTGCGCCCCGAGATGGTGGAAGCGGTCGACCGGTGCCGGCGCCACTTCACGACGGGACTCCTCACCAACAACTTCGTGACGCCCCTGGCCGCGTCGCGCCCGGCGCGATTCGCCGAGGTGCTCGCCATGTTCGACGTGATCGTCGAATCCTCGGTCGTCGGGGTGAGGAAGCCCGATGAGCGCTTCTACCTGTTGGCGTGCGAGCTGCTGGACATCGAGCCCGGCGAGGCGGTGTTCCTCGACGACCTCGGCGTCAACCTGAAGCCCGCCCGGGCGCTCGGCATGGCCACCATCAAGGTCACCGACACCGAGCGTGCGATCGTGGAGCTCGAAGGCCTCGTCGGCATCCCCCTGCGCCGACATTCGCGGCCACGGCGGTGACGACGCAGGGTATGGCGATGCTGACCTGCACGACTCCGCACCCCGATCGGGCATAGCCTCACCCGGCGTGGGTGTCGTCGACCGGTTCTCGCGCAGGAGGCGGGCGGCGGACGCGATGCCCGGTCCGCTGCCACTGCCAGCCGGTCCGGTCTCCAACGGCGAGTTCATCCCATCGGCTGCGGGCCCCCGAGATCGGGCCGTCGACGATCTCATCCGTTCGGCGATCGACGAATCGGCCCGTCGGCTCAACGTCGACCGTCGCCGCTTCCTGCAGGGTGCGGGCGCGGTGGCCGCGTCACTGGCCGCCTTCGAGCTGACGGGTTGCTCAGGCCCTGGGCCGACGCGTTCGTCAGGGAGGACCACGGGCGGCACGGGCGGCACCTTCGCCGTTCCGAGCCCCGCCGACACCGCCGCATGCCAGGAGGCGCTGGCGGCCGGCGACGAGTTCATCTTCGACGTACACACCCATCACGTCATCCCGAGCGGCCCGTGGGTCCAGAACGCGCCCGAGACGGTCGGCCTGATCCTGGGGATGCTTCCGCCCGGGTGCACCGACAACCCCCGGCTCGATTGCGTCGACCGGGCGACGTACCTGCACGACCTCTTCCTGTCGAGCGACACGACCGTGGCGATGTTGAGCGACGTCCCCAACTCGGGCGACGCGACGGCACCCGTGCCGTTCCCCGATGCGCTGGGCACCCAACGGATCACCGCCGGCTTCACCGGCGGGGGCGCGAGCCGCCTCCTGGTGCAGAACGTCATCGCCCCCAACGTCGGCCCCCTGGGCGCCACGCTCGACGAGATGTCGGGTGCCGTGCAGGCAGGCCCTCCTGCCGCGTTCAAGGTGTACACGGCCTGGAGTCCCACCGCCCGCGGATTCTCCTTGGAGGACCCGTCTATCGGCCTACCCACCGTCCAGCACGCCCACGATCTGGGCGTGAAGGTCTTCGTCGCCCACAAGGGGCTCCCCCTCGTGAACTTCGACCCTGCCTTCAACCACCCCGACGACATCGTGGCTGTCTCACGCCAGTTTCCCGACATGGACTTCGTCGTGTACCACGCCGCCTGGGAGCCGTCCCACGTCGAGGGGCCATACGACGCCATCGCGCCCGTCGGCATCGACAGCCTGCTCGCCGCACTCGATCGCCACAACGTGCCGCCCGACGACAACATCTGGGTGGACACCGCGACGATGTGGCGCCAGCTCCTGACCCAGCCCGACCAGGCCGCGCACGCACTGGGGAAGCTGTTGCGCCGTGTCGGTACGGGCCGGGTCATGTGGGGGACCGACGCGATCTGGTACGGCAGCCCGCAACCACAGATCATGGCCATGCGCGCCTTCCGGATCAGCGCCGAGTTCCAGGACCGCTACCACTACCCGGCGCTGACGGACGAGGTGAAGGCCGGTGTCTTCGGGCTGAACGCGGCCCGCCTCTTCGGCGTCGACCCCACCGCGACCCGTTGCGGGCTCACGACCGACCCCCTGACGGCGAACGTCGAGGAGTCCGCCCAGTTGCGCGGCGACGGCGCCATCCCCTCGGCATGGACTCCCCGGGGGCCGACCACCCGTCGGGACGTCCTGGGCTGGCTGGCCTCACCCACCACGAAGTGGGTGCCCACGTAAGGGACCGCCGATCGGCGCGTCGGCACCCGCTGCCGGCGTCAGGCGAAGGCGCGGACGAGGATGTCCTCCTGCTCCAGGTGGTGCAGTGCCGCGCTCCCCGTGGCCGGGCTCGCCGACTCCGCCCGGCTGACATGGGTCAGGACGAAGCGCTCCCGCAGGAGCCGGTGCAGTCGCCCGTGGACGAACGACCACGCCCCCATGTTCTCAGGCTCCTCCTGCACCCAGACAACCTCGTTCGCGGCCGGGTACCGGTCCATCACCGCGGCCAGCTCCCGCTCGGGCCAGGGAAAGAGCTGCTCGACGCGCACGACGGCGACGGCCGCGGGGTCCACGCCGGGGACAGGGAGCCCCGCCTCGCCACCGGTCAGCGCCTCGCGGCGGGCCATGGCGTCGAAGGCCACCTTGCCCGAGCACAGCAGGACCCGCCGCACCGCACCGGGCTCGACCGGTCGCGCCACCGCCGGAGCACCCCGGCCACCGGTCGCGGCCGGGTCGTCGACGACCTCGGCGAACGAGCCCACCGTGAGATCGTCCATGGCCGAGCGCGAGGCGCGGGCCCGGAGCAGCGACTTGGGCGTGAACACGACCAGCGGCCGGTGGCCGATGCCCCGCACCTGGGAGCGCAGCAGATGGAAGTACTGCGCCGCGGTGGTGGGCTGGGTCAGGCGCATGTTGTCGCGCGCGCACAGGGTGAGGAAGCGCTCGATGCGCGCCGAGGAGTGTTCCGGGCCCTGGCCCTCGTACCCGTGCGGGAGCAACAGCACGAGGCCCGACCGTTGTGCCCACTTGTCCTCGGCGGCGACGAAGAAGTTGTCGATGATGATCTGCGCCCCGTTGGCGAAATCGCCGAACTGCGCCTCCCATGCCACCAGCGCCTCGGGGGACGCCACGGAGTAGCCGTACTCGAACCCCACGGCGGCGTACTCCGACAGCAGCGAGTCGTAGACCCCGAAGTGCCCGATCCCCTCCCCCGGCAGGTGCGCCAGGGGGACGCGCTCCTCCCCGGTGTGGTAGTCGACGAGCACGGCGTGGCGCTGGCTGAAGGTCCCCCGCCGCGTGTCCTGGCCCGACAGCCGGACGTCGGTGCCCTCGAGGAGGATGGAGCCCAGGGCCAGCGCCTCGCCGAGGGCCCAGTCGACCTCGCCGCCGGCCACCATCTGGGCCCGTTGCCCGAATTGGCGCAGCAGCTTGGGATGCACCGTGAACCCCTCGGGCACCGCCGTGGCCGCGGCCACCAGGCGCTCGAGCTCGTCGCGGGCGACCCCCGTCGGCACCGCGGCCGGGGGCTCGACGGGTGCGGCGGGCGTCGGCAGCGCCGTGGGGTGCGGGGGTGCGGCCTGGCGGGTCTCGTCGAGCGCCACCTGCAGCCGGGTCTGGAAGTCCTCGAGCGCCCGCTCGGCCTCGTCGAGCGTGATGTCGCCCCGGCGCACCAGCGACTCGGTGTAGAGCTTGCGCACCGAACGGGTGCCTTCGATGATGGCGTACATGCGCGGCTGGGTGTAGCTGGGGTCGTCACCTTCGTTGTGCCCGTGGCGCCGGTAGCACACGATGTCGATGACGACATCCTTGTGGAACGCCTGCCGGAAGCCGAACGCCAGCCGCGCGGCGCGCATGCAGGCCTCGGGGTCGTCGCCGTTCACGTGGAACACGGGGGCCTGCACCATCTTGGCCACGTCGGTCGGGTACACCGACGACCGCGCCGACTCCGGAGCGGTGGTGAACCCCAGCTGGTTGTTCACGACGACGTGGACGGTGCCGCCGGTGCGGTACCCGGTGAGCTGCGACAGCTCGAGCGTCTCGGCGACCACCCCCTGGCCCGCGAAGGCGGCGTCGCCGTGGACCAGCACCGACAGCACGTCGAAGCACCGGTCTCCACCGAGCATGTCCTGCTTGGCCCGGGCCATGCCCTCGACCACGGGGTCGACGGCCTCGAGGTGCGACGGGTTGGATGCCAGCGTCACGGGGATCTCGGCGCTCGACCGCCCCACGAACTTGCCCGTGGCCCCCTTGTGGTACTTCACGTCGCCCGTTCCCTGGACCGAATTGGGATCGAGGTCGCCCTCGAATTCGCGGAAGATCTCCCCGTACGACTTGCCCACGATGTTGACCAGGACGTTCAGCCGTCCCCGGTGGGCCATGCCCAGCACCGCCTCGCTCAGGCCCGCCTCGGCTGCCTCGTCGAGGACGGTGTCGAGCAGGACGATGGTGGACTCGGCGCCCTCCAACCCGAACCGCTTCTGCCCCACGTAGCGCGTGTGGAGGAACCGCTCGAAGGCTTCGGCGGCGTTGAGCCGGTCGAGGACGTGGCGCTGCTCGGCAGGGTCGAGGGAGGCGGGGACGCCCTCGAGGTGCTGCTGGATCCACTGCTTCTCCTCGGGATCCTGGATGTGCATGTACTCGACGCCGAGCGTGCGGCAATAGGCATCGCGCAGGATGTCGAGCGCCTCGCCGAGGGTGAGGGTGTCCCGCCCGGCCAGCCCGTCGACCACGAACTCGCGGTCGAGGTCCCACAGGGTGAGCCCGTAGGTGGTGGGGTCCAGCTCGGGGTGCAGGGGCCGGGCCTCGGCGGACAGTGGGTCGAGGTCGGCGATGAGGTGCCCGCGCACCCGGTACATGTTGATGAGGCTCTGGACGTGGACCTGCTTCACCAGACGCCGGTACTCACCGTCCCCGGCGTTGACGTCGGGCTGCCAGCGCACCGGCTCGTAGGGCACGTCCATGGCCGAGAACACCGACTCGTAGAAGCCGTGCCCGCCGGTGAGGCAGTCGGCCACGTACGCCAGGAAGAGCCCGGATTCCGCCCCCTGGATGATGCGGTGGTCGTAGGTCGACGTCAGCGTGACCACCGGGCCCACACCGAGCTCGGCCAGGCTGCGCGGGTCCGCCGCCTGGTACTCGGCGGGGTACCCGAGGGCCCCGACCCCGACGATGGCGCCCTGGCCGGGCATCAGCCTCGGCACCGATTGCACCGTCCCGAGGGTTCCCGGGTTGGTGAGGGTGACCGTGGCCCCGGCGAAGTCGTCGGGGCTCGCCTTGGCGGTATGGACCTTGCGCACGAGGTCCTCGTAGGCCATGACGAAGCCCCGGAAGTCGAGCACCTCGGCACCGCGCACGACGGGGACCATCAGCGTGCGCGTCCCGTCCGACTTGGCCACGTCCACCGCCAGCCCGAGGCCCACGTGGTCGTGGCGCGCCACGCCCGGTGTGCCCTTGCCGTCGGCATCGGGGACGAACCCGGCGTTGAGCGTGGGCACCGCCTCGAGCCCGCGGACGACGGCGAAGCCGATCAGGTGCGTGAAGCTCACCTTCCCCCCGGACGTGCGCGCCAGATGCCGGTTGAGCACGGCCCGGTTGACCTCGAGGAGCTTGGCGGGGACGGTGCGCACGCTCGTGGCGGTGGGGACCGACAGCGACGCCTCCATGTTCTTGGCGATGCGGGCCGCCGCCCCACGCAACGCAGAAGTGGCGTGACCGTCGTCGGTGCGAGGCCCGGGAGCGGCCGCCGGCGCCTGGCCTGTCGGCGCCGTCGTCGGCGGGGACGCCGCCGGGGCCGGTGCAGCCGGGGCCGGTGCCGCCGGGGCCGGGGCCGCCGACGTCGGGTGCGCCGGAGCCGGTGCGGTCGCCGCCAGCGTGGCACCCCCCACCGGCACGTAGTCGGCGAAGAACTCCCGCCAGCTCTCGCTCACCGACGACGGGTCGCTGCGGTACTGCTCGTACATGTCGTCGACCAGCCAGGCGTTGGGGCCGAAGGCACCTCCGGCGGCGGGGCTCGTGACGCTGACCTGGTCTTCGGACATCCATGTCGATCCTACCGGGACCCCTCGCAGCCAACCCCCGGTGGCGCTGTAGCCTTCGCGACCGTGCGCGACGGCGTCACGGGCGTCGGCTCGACCCCTGGAGCGGTGATCACGCCGCTCGCGGAGCGAACCGAGCGGTCCGGGTGGCGGCGGCCCCGGTGACGGGGACCGCGCCCGGGGGCCTCCATGTGGTCGAGCACGGCCTCGACGCCCACGCCGCCGGGCTGCCGACGGTGGTCCTGGTGCACGGCTCGCTCGACCGCGGTGCCAGCTTCGCCCGCGTCGTGCGCCGACTGGAGGGCATCCACGTCGTCACCTACGACCGGCGCGGCTACCACCATTCGCGGGCCATGCCCCTGGCCCGGTCCCTGGCGGCGCACGTCGCCGACCTCGTGGCGCTGGTGGGCGACGGGCCGGCCGTGGTGGTGGGCCACTCCTACGGCGGCGACGTCGCCATCGGTGCCGCCCTCGAGGCCCCTGACGCCGTGCGCGCCGTCGGCGCCTTCGAGCCGCCCCTGCCCTGGATGCCGTGGTGGCCCCGGCGCACCGCCTCGAGCATCACCGGCGAGGACCCCGCCACCTTCGCGGAAGGCTTCTTCCGGCGCGTGGTGGGCGACGCCGGCTGGGACCGGCTGACCGACCAGGCCCGCGCCGCCCGGCGGGCCGACGGCCCCGCGCTGGTCGCCGAGCTCGCCGACCTCCGTCGCCACCGGTCCCCGCTCGACCTCTCTCGCCTGCACGCTCCGCTCGTGCTCGGGCGAGGCGGCCGGTCGGTGCCGCACCACCGGCGGGCGATCGACGCGCTCGTCGAGCTCGTGCCCGACGCCGACGTCGTGGAGATCCCGGGGTCGGCACACGGCGCCCCGCTGAGCCATCCCGACGCCTTCGCCGCCTTCGTGCGGCGGGTGGTGGAGCGGGCCGGCATCCCGCCGGCCAGGTAGGCGCGGTCGCCTCGACGCCGACCTGTGTGCCCGGAGGGGGCGGCGGCGCGTGCGGTGGGGGGCGACGCGGCGCGTCAGGCGGGGGGAGGCGTCAGGCGGGGACGCGCGACTGGGCCCACGACCGGTCGCCCTCGACGTCGACGTCGTGGGGCAGCCCGAGGACGCGCTCGGCGATGATGTTGCGCTGCACCTCCGACGTCCCGCCGCCGATGGTGAGCGCCCGAGAGAACAGATAGCCCTTGGCCCACGCCGACGACGGCCAGCCCGACGCCTCGCCCGTCTCGTCTGCCCCGGGTTGCGTGGCCCCCGGTGCCCGGCGCAGCTGCGCGAGCCCTTCGGCCGGACCGCCGTCCGCCAGCTGCCCGTGCATCCCGGCGAGTCCCTTGGCCAGCTCCATGACGTGCTGGCCGTGGTCGTCGGCGAGCGCTTTGCGCACCGATGCCTCGGGCCCCGGCTCGCGGCCCGACAGCGCCGCGCTCACCGTCCGCAGCCGGATGAGCCGCAGCACCTCCCCTTCCGCCCACACCTGGACGAGGCGCTGGCGCATCACGGCATCGGGAACGCCCCCGGACCGGCGGGCGAGGTCGACCAGCTCGGCGGCCGTGGGCCCCTGTCCCCACAACGCCCCCTCGCCCGACAGCGACACGCGCTCGTTGCCGAGCGTCACCTTGGCGAGGGCCCAACCCCCGTTGACCTCGCCCACGAGGTTCTCGGGCGGCAGGCGCACCTCGTCGAGGAACACCTCGTTGAAGGCGTGGTCGCCGGTCATGTCGACGATGGGACGGACCGTCACCCCCGGTGCGTCCATGGGGCACACGAAGTAGGAGATGCCACGGTGCTTCGGGACGTCGGGGTCCGTGCGGGCGAGCAGGATCCCGAGCGCTGAGACATGCGCGTAGCTGGTCCACACCTTCTGACCGCTCACGACCCATTCGTCGCCGTCGCGCACGGCTCGGGTGGACAGCCCCGCCAGGTCCGATCCCGCCCCCGGCTCGGAGAACAGCTGGCACCAGATCTCCTCGCCCGCCAGGAGGGGCAGGAGGTAGCGCTGCTTCTGGGCGTCGGTGCCGGCGTGCACGAGCGTGGGCCCCGCCCACCCGATGCCGATCTGGTTGAACGGCCGGCGCACGCCGGCGCGCCGCAGCTCGTCGTCGATGACCAGCTGCGCCACGGGGTCGGCGTCGAGGCCCCACGGGCGCGGCCAGTGCGGGGCCACGTAGCCGGCCTCGGCGAGCCGGCGCGGGCTCGGATCGGGGTGCTCGGCCAGCCAGGCCCGGAACTCGGCGCGGGCGGGATGGTCGTCTCCGGGAAGGGCGAGGTCCACGGCGATGCAGCGTAGGCTGCCGCCGTGACCGACTGGAACTTCGCCGACGTCTGGGAGACCGTCGCCGACACCGTGCCGGACGCGCCGGCGTTCATCCACGGTGAGCGGCGCCTGACCTGGGGGGAGACCGAGGGCCGCGCCAACGGCGTGGCCCGGGCTCTGCTCGAGTCGGGGGTGGCCCACCAGGACAAGGTGGCGCACTACCTCTACAACGGCCCCGAGTACCTGGAGTCGACCTTCGGCATCTTGAAAGCGGGCCTCGTCCCCGTGAACACGAACTACCGCTACACCGACGACGAGCTCGTCTACCTGTGGGACAACGCCGACGCCGTGGCGGTCATCTTCCACGGTGCTTTTGTCGAGCGCATCACCGGCATCCGTTCGCGCGTGCCCACCGTCCGCTCGTGGCTGTGGGTCGACGACGGCTCGGGCGAGTGCCCCTCGTGGGCGACGCCCTACGAAGCGGCGGCGACGAGCGGCGCCGACCGGTCGGCGCCTCCGTGGGGGCGGTCGGGCGACGACCTCTACCTCCTCTACACCGGGGGGACGACCGGCATGCCCAAGGGCGTGATGTGGCGTCAGGACGACCTGTTCTGCCGGCTCAACGCCGGGAACTTCCTGCGCGTGCCCGAGGACGGGGGGCTCGAGGGGGTGCGCAAGGCGATCGTCGGCGCGGGGCCCGTCCACCTCCCCGCCTGCCCGCTCATGCACGGCACCGGCGGGTTCACGTCCATGGCCGCCATGACCATCGCCGGGTGCGTCGTCACGCTCACCGGCCGCCGCTTCGAACCCACCGAGCTGCTCGACACCATCGACCGGGACAACGTCAACACGGTGGCCATCGTGGGCGACGCCTTCGCCAAGCCGATCCTCGCCGCCCTCGACGAGCACCCGGGCCGCTGGCGCCTGTCGACGCTGCTCGCCTTCGTGTCGTCGGGCGTCATGTGGAGCGAGGAGACCAAGCGGGGGCTGCTCACGCACCACCCCACCCTGATGCTCATCGACGCCTTCTCGTCGTCGGAGGCACTGGGCATGGGGTCGTCGGTGTCGAGCGGGACGGCCGCCGAGCACACGGCCCGATTCACGCTGAGCCCCGACGTGCGCGTGCTCGACCCGGAGTCGGGCAAGGACGTGACCCCCGGGTCCGGCGAGGTGGGCGTGCTCGCCCTCGGTGGCCGCAACCCGCTCGGCTACTACAAGGACGCCGACAAGTCGGCGAGCACGTTCAAGGTCATCGACGGGGTGCGGTACTCGGTGCCCGGCGACTTCGCCACCGTCGACGCCGACGGCGCCATCCAGCTCCTCGGCCGCGGCTCGGTCGTGATCAACACCGGCGGGGAGAAGGTGTTCCCCGAAGAGGTCGAGGAGGTGCTCAAGCGGCACCCGACGGTGCGCGACGCGGTGGCCGTGGGCATCCCCGACGACCGCTTCGGGCAGGCGGTGGCGGCGGTGGTGGAGCTCCGCCCCGGCGCCGAGGCGACCGAGCGCGAGCTCGTCGACCACGTCCGGGGGCACCTGGCCGCCTACAAGGCGCCCAGGCGGGTGCGCTTCATCGACACCATCGGCCGGTCGCCCGCCGGCAAGGTGGACTACGCCCGCCACCGGGCCGAAACGACCGAGTGGGCGACGACGCCCGTCTGAGCGGTGCCCCCGGGCGCGAGCCCGGAGCCCTCGGTGCCGTGACGGGCTGGCCGGTTGACGCCGCCGCCGCCGGCGTGGTGCTTCTCGACGGGGCCGTGGCCGAGACCGTGGGCGACCTCGACCGGGCCTTCCCGTGGGCGTCGGTGTCGAAGCTGCTCGTGGCCGTGGCCGCTCTGGTGGCGACGGAGGAGGGCTCGCTCGGTCTCGATGAGCCCGCGGGCCCGCCGGGGTCGACCGTTCGCCACCTGCTGGCCCACGCCTCGGGGCTCGGGCCCGACTCGCCGCACCCCCTCACCGAGCCGGGCGTGCGCCGCATCTACTCCAACATCGGGTTCGAGATCCTCGCCGACACCCTGGCGCAGCACTCGGGCATGCCCTTCACCGACTACCTCACCACCGGCGTGGTCCTCCCCCTGGCGATGACCGGGACGCGGCTGGCCCCCGGGGCGTCACCGGCGTCGGGCGCCCTCGGCCCGCTGCGCGACCTCTTGACGCTCGCCGGCGAGCTGCTCGCCCCGCGCCTGGTGGCTCCGGGCACCCTGGCCGCCGCCACCACCGTGGCCTTCCCGGGCCTGGCGGGCGTCCTCCCCGGCTTCGGGCGGTTCGACCCCTGCGACTGGGGCCTCGGCTTCGAGCTCCGTGACGGCAAGCGCCGGCACTGGACCGGGGCGCGCAACTCGGCCGCCACGTTCGGGCACTTCGGCCAGTCGGGCAGCTTCCTGTGGGTGGACCCGGTGGCGGGCGTGGCCTGCGCCGCGCGGGGCGACCGGCCCTTCGGCCCGTGGGCCGTGGACGCCTGGCCCGCCCTGGCGGATGCCGTGCTCGAGCACTGGGGCGGGCAGGGCGGGCAGGGGCCGTAGGCCGCGGCTTCCCCTCCGGCGGGCCTCGGCTGCGGCCCCTCCGGCGGACCTCGGCCCCGTGGCCCGGATGTCGGTGGCCCCGTTGCCCCGTTGCCCCGTGGCCCCGTGTCGGGGCCCGCGCGGACCGGATCACCTAAGCTCGCCCGGCGTGAAGGGCGTGATCCTGGCGGGAGGGAGCGGGACGCGGCTGCACCCGCTGACCCGGATCACCAACAAGCACCTCCTGCCCATCTACGACCGCCCCATGATCAGCTACGCCATCGAGGCGCTCGTCCTGGCCGGCATCAACGAGATGATGCTCGTGACCGGCGGCACCCACGCCGGAGAGTTCCTGCGGCTGCTCGGCAACGGTCACGACCACGGCATCGACCGGCTCAGCTACGCCTACCAGGACCGGCCGGGCGGGATCGCCGAGGCCCTGGGTCTGGCCGAGCGGTTCGTGGCGGGCGACTCGGTGCTCGTCATGCTGGGCGACAACATCGTCGAGCGCACCTTCCGTCCCACCGTCGAGCACTTCGCGCAGCAGGGCGGGGGTGCGCGCATCGTGCTCACCGAGGAGGCCGACCCCGTCCACCTGCGCCACCTCGGGGTCCCCGCCTTCGACGCCGAGGGCCGCATCGTGCGCATCATCGAAAAGCCCGAGGACCCCCCGAGCACCTACGCCGTCACCGGCATCTACTGCTACGACCCCGGCGTCTTCGACGTCATCGCCACGCTCGAGCCGTCGGGCCGCGGCGAGCTCGAGATCACCGACGTGAACAACTACTTCGTCGACCAGGGCACGATGGCCTACGACGTCCTGGAGGGGTTCTGGGGCGACGCCGGCGAGTCGATCGACGCGTACTACGCCGTCAACGACTTCGTGCGGGAGAACGGCGCCAACAAGGGCTGACCCCGTCAGGCGTCGAGGAACCGGCGGATGCCGAGGGCCGAGCCCACCGAGCCGATCACCACACCGATCAGGAGCACGAACAACGTGGTCATCAGGACCTCGCTGGTCGGCATCTGCATCTGGTACCAAATGTTACCGGTCTTGGTGTTGCTGAAGCTGTCGAGCAGCCAGTGCAGCGAGAACACCGCCAGCGACGCGAACAGCGCGCCGAGCACGCCCTGGACCACGCCCTCGAACATGAACGGCACGCGGATGAACCAGTTCGTGGCCCCCACGAGCTTCATCACCGACACCTCGCGCCGGCGGGCGAAGATGGCCAGCCGGATCGTGTTGAGGATGAGGACCGACGCCGACAGCAGGAGGATGACGGCCAGCACCAGGAACACCACCTGGAGGATGCGGCTCACCTCCTGGATGTTGTGGATCGTGCCGGTGGGGACGGCCACGCTCTTCACCCCGGGGTAGCCGCTGAACTGCTTGGCGATGGCGATCGCCTCGCTCGGGTTGTCGAGCTGGCAACGCAGCGATGCCGGGGTCGTGGCCACGGTGAGCACCTGGTACTCCGGAGGCGTGAGGAGGTGCTGGGCCTCCTTCAGGTCCTCGGCCTGGGACCGGTAGGTGACGGTCCGGACGAAGGGCAGCTGGTGCAGCTGCTGCTCCAGGGAATGCACCTGGGAGGCCGAGGCCTGCGGCTGCACCCAGACGATGGCGTCCACCCCGTGGGCCCACTGCGTCGTGGCGTGCGCCACCCCCTGCCGCAGCAGCAGCGAGGCGCCCACCAGCGACAGCGACACGCCCACCGTCAGCACGGCGGCGATCGTCATCAGCCGGTTCCGCCACAGGTTGGCGGCCGTCTCGCGGGCCACGTAGTCGAGCGATACCGCCATGTCAGCGAGCCCGTCCGCCGCGGCCGGCCGCCGTCGGCACGGGTGCCGGCTCAGGTGCCATAGCCGTACACCCCCCGGGCCTGGTCGCGCACGAGCGTCCCGTGGTCGAGCTCGATCACGCGCCGGCGCATCTGGTCGACGATGCCGGCGTCGTGGGTGGCGATGACCACGGTGGTGCCGGTGCGGTTGATGCGGTCGAGCAGCCGCATGATCCCCTGGCTGGTGGCGGGGTCGAGGTTCCCGGTGGGCTCGTCCGCCAGCAGGACGAGGGGCCGGTTCACGAACGCCCGCGCCACCGCCACCCGCTGCTGCTCCCCACCCGACAGCTCACCGGGCAGGCTGTCGCTCTTCTTCGACAGCCCGACGAGGTCGAGCACCTGGGGCACCTGGGCGGCGATCACGTGCTTGGGCCGGCCGATCACCTCGAGCGCGAATGCCACGTTCTCGAAGACCGACTTGTTGGGCAGCAACCGGAAGTCCTGGAAGACGCACCCCATGTTGCGCCGCAGGTACGGGATCCGCCACTGGCTGAGGTGGCCGATCTCGCGCCCCGCCACCCAGATGCGGCCCTCGCCGGGATCCTCCTCGCGCAGCAGGAGCCGCAGGAACGTGGTCTTACCCGAGCCCGACGGGCCCACGAGGAAGACGAACTCGCCCTTGTCGATCTCGACAGACACGTCGCGCAAAGCGATCGACCCGGCCTTGTATGTCTTGGTGACGTTCTCGAATGTGATCATCGAGCAGGTCCTCGGCGGCATGCCCCTACCGCCATCGGCCGACACGGCGCTCGCCCGAACAGGGCACGAGGTCGACGCGACCCTACCAGCCTCGTCTCGGCGCGCACATCGCGGCGGGCGCGGCGCGAGCCGTCGCCAGGCGTGCCGCGGTCGACGCCTCGGCGCCGGCGGTGCATCCGGGGCCGCCGGGGGTCGCGTACAAAGGCCCTGGTCGCAGCGCTGTCCGTCACCGTCACCGTCACGTGACCGTCACCGTCTCCCTCTCTGGCATCCTCAGCCGTCGACCGGCCGACGGCGGCGCAGCTCGGCCTCGATGAACTCGTCGATGTCGCCGTCGAGCACGGCGTCGACGTTCCCCGTTTCGTACTCGGTGCGCAGGTCCTTCACCATCTGGTAGGGCGCCATCACGTAGGAGCGGATCTGGCTGCCCCACGCCACGTCCACCTTCGGCCCCGACAGCGAGTCGAGCTCGGCGCGCCGCTCGGCGCGTTGCAGGTCGAGCAGCTTGGCCGCCAGGATCTGCATGGCACGCGCCTTGTTCTGGTGCTGGCTGCGCTCGTTCTGGCACGACACCACGATCCCGGTGGGCAGGTGGGTGATGCGCACCGCCGAGTCGGTCTTGTTGACGTGCTGGCCCCCCGCGCCCGACGACCGGTAGGTGTCGATGCGGAGGTCCTTCTCGTCGATGGCGACCTCGGCGTCAGCCTCGCCGAGGAAGGGGATGACGTCGACCGTGGCGAAGCTCGTCTGGCGACGGTGCTGGGCGTCGAACGGCGACATGCGCACGAGGCGGTGCACGCCGCGCTCTGCCGACAGCAGCCCGTAGGCGAACCGGCCCTTCACGATGAAGGTGGCCGACAACAGCCCCGCTTCCTGGCCCTCGGTGACCTCGTCCACCTCGAAGTCGAAGCCCCGGCGCTCGGCCCAGCGCAGGTACATGCGCAGCATGATCTCGCACCAGTCCTGGGCGTCGGTCCCCCCGGCCCCGGCGTGCAGCTCGGCGATGGCGTCGCGCTCGTCGTACTCGCCGGTGAACAGCGACCGCAGCTCGAGGTCGCCCAGCCGGCGCGTGAGGTCGTCGACCGCGGCGGTGAGCTCGCCCGATACCGACTCGTCGGACTCCTCCACCATGAGGTCGAAGAGGACCTCACCGTCCGACAGCCGGCGCTCGAGGTCCTCGAGCATGGCGATGTCGTCGTTCACGGCGCTGAATTCGGAGGTGACGGCGCGGGCGTTGTCGGGGTCGTCCCACAGGTCCGCCGCCGACACCATCTGCTCGAGCTCGGCCCGGCGGGACCGCAGGCGCTCCAGGCCGAGATAGCCCTGCGCCTCCTCGAGGCGCTTACGGAGCGACGCCAGCTCCCCCCGGAGGTCGCGCGGCTCGCCGCCCCCGGGCGGCTCAGGCCGCGCCATGACAGAGCTTGAACTTCTTGCCGCTCCCGCACCAGCAGGGCTCGTTGCGCCCGATCTTCTCGCTGGGGGCCTTCACCAGGGGCGCCTGGGTGTCGGGGTCGGCCTGGTGGCGGGGCGACACCTGGGACCCGGGCACGGAGATGCCGCCCGCTCCGACGCCCGCAGGGACGCCGGCCCC
This sequence comes from Acidimicrobiales bacterium, assembly GCA_035531755.1. Classification (NCBI taxonomy): domain Bacteria; kingdom Bacillati; phylum Actinomycetota; class Acidimicrobiia; order Acidimicrobiales; species Acidimicrobiales bacterium. Next base: position 19,639 of record DATKSK010000036.1, read on the forward strand.
GGCGGCGGCCACCTCGGCGTCGGGGGCGGTGGCCCGGAAGGCTTCGAGCAGGCTCGCCCCCTGGACCGGGTCGTCGGCGGCCTGGTAGCTCGCCTGGCGGAGGTCGGGCTCGGGAGCGGGCTCCGCCACCACCTGGACGTGCATGACGTAGCGCAGGTAATCGTCGTCGATGGCGTCCACCATCGTCCCGAAGATCTCGAAGCCCTCGCGCTGCCACGCCACGAGCGGGTCCTGCTGTCCCATGGCGCGCAGGTTGATGCCCTCGCGCAGGTAGTCCATCTCCGCCAGGTGGTCGCGCCAGCGCTGGTCGATGATCTGGAGCATGACCTCGCGCTCGACCTGGCGGGCCTCGTCCTCGCCCCCCGGGAAAGCGGCGTCACGCGCGTGATAGGCGTCGAGGGCCTCGGCCAGGAGGCTCTCGGAGATCTGCTCGGCGGTCGTCGCCTCGGTCAGGTCGTCCACCGTGAACGCCGTCGGGTAGTACTGGTGCACCTCCGACAGGAGGCGCTCGAGCTCCCAGTCCTCGGGGAACTCCCCCGGGCACGCCGAGCGGACCAGCTCGTCGATGGTCTGCTCGAGCAGCTCCTCGGTGTGCTCGCGCAGGTCCTCCCCGTCGATGACGTGGAGCCGGCGGGCGTAGATCACCTTGCGCTGCTCGTTCAGGACCTCGTCGTACTTCAGGACGTCCTTGCGGATCTCGGCGTTGCGGCCTTCGACCGTGCGCTGGGCGCGCTCGATCGCCTTGGTGACCATGTTGGCCTCGATGGGCACGTCGTCGGGCAGCGTGCGGCTCATGACCCACTGCATCGCACCGGTGGCGAACAGCCGCATCAGCTCGTCCTCGAGCGACAGGAAGAAGCGGCTGGCGCCGGGGTCGCCCTGGCGGCCCGACCGGCCGCGGAGCTGGTTGTCGATCCGCCGGGACTCGTGGCGCTCGCTGCCGAGCACGTAGAGGCCTCCGAGCTCGCGGATCTGGTCGCCCTCCTCGCTGCACTCCTTCTCGAAGCGGGCCAGGAGCTTCTCGTACTCGGCCATACCCTCGTCGGTCCCGAGGTCGCATCCCTGGCCGATGGCCTCGCGCAGCGCCAGGCCCTCGGCGTTGCCGCCGAGCAGGACGTCGACGCCCCGGCCGGCCATGTTGGTGGCCACCGTGACGGCGTGGAGGCGGCCGGCCTGCGCCACGATCTCCGCCTCCCGGGCGTGCTGCTTGGCGTTCAGGACCTCGTGGGGGATGCCCCGGCGCTCGAGCAGTCGCGACAGCTGCTCCGACTTGGCCACCGACGCCGTGCCCACCAGGACGGGCTGGCCCCGCTCGTAGCGCTCCACGATGTCGTCGACGACCGCCCCGAACTTGGCGTCCTCGGACTTGTAGATGAGGTCGGCCCCGTCCTCGCGGATCATCGGGACGTTGGTGGGGATCGGGACGACGGGCATGTTGTAGGTCGTGGCGAACTCGGCGGCCTCGGTCTCCGCCGTGCCGGTCATGCCCGAGAGCTTCTCGTAGAGCCGGAAGTAGTTCTGGAGGGTCACCGTCGCCCAGGTGTGGTTCTCCTCCTTGATCCGCACGCGCTCCTTGGCCTCCACGGCCTGGTGCAGCCCGTCCGACCACCGCCGGCCGTCGAGGGTCCGTCCCGTGAACTCGTCGACGATCTTCACCTCGCCCGTGGCGACCAGGTAGTCCTTGTCGCGGTGGAAGAGCTCCTTGGCCCGCAACGCCTGCGTGAGGTGGTGGACGTAGTTGACCGACACCAGGTCGTACATGTTCTCGACGCCCACCTGGCGCTCCACCTTGGCGATGCCGGCCTCGGTGGGGACCACGATGCGCTTCTCCTCGTCGACCTCGTAGTCCTCGTCGCGCGCCAGGGTGCGGGCGATGCCGGCGAACTGGTAGTAGAGCTTGGCCGACTCCGACGCCGGGCCGGAGATGATGAGCGGCGTCCGGGCCTCGTCGATGAGGATCGAGTCGACCTCGTCGACGATGCCGTAGACGTGGCCCCGCTGCACCATGGCGTCGCGCGACCGGGCCATGTTGTCGCGCAGGTAGTCGAAGCCGAACTCGGTGTTCGTCCCGTACGTGACGTCGGCGGCGTAGGCCTCGCGCTTGTCGGCGAAATCGGGGATGTCGGGGCTGACCCGCCCGACCCTCAGGCCCAGGAACTCGTGGACCTGGCCCATCCACTCGGCGTCGCGGCGCGCCAGGTAGTCGTTGACGGTGATCACGTGCACGCCCCCGCCGCCGAGCGCATTCAGGTAGACGGGGAGGGTCGAGACGAGGGTCTTGCCCTCGCCGGTCTTCATCTCGGCGATCCAGCCGAAGTGCAGCGACATGCCCCCCATGAGCTGCACGTCGAAGTGGCGCTGGCCCAGCACCCGCCACGCCGCCTCGCGCACGGTGGCGAACGCCTCGACGAGGAGGTCGTCCAGGCTCTCGCCGTTGGCCAGCCGCTCCCGGAAGAGCGCGGTCTGGTGGGCCAACTCCTCGTCGGAGCGGGCCTCCATCTCGGGCTCGAGGTCGTTGATCAGGGGGACGAGCTCTGCCAGCCGGCGGACTTTCTTCCCCTCGCCGGCCCGCAGGACGCGGGTGAAGACACTCATGAGGACACGAGTCTACCGCCGGCCCGCCGAGCCTCAGCGGCACAACCGGCCCCGCGACCCCCCTGGCCAGGGGCCCCGGGAGGCCCGGTCAGGCCTTGGCCATGGAGCCGCCGCGCCGGGGATGCGACCGGCCCACGAGCTTGCCCTTCAGCCGCTCGACCTGGTGCTCGAGCTTGTCGACCACCCGGTCCACGGCCACCAGCATGTCGTGGGCGGCGGCCCGCGCCCGCACCGTGTGCCCGTGGCCGGTGATGGTGACCTCGCACACCCGCCTGCCGGCGCTCGGGGCGTCGCGGTCCTCGGTCAGGCGAACCTCGGCTCGTTCGAGCACCGGGTTCAGCTTCCCGATCTTGGCGACCTTGGCGTGTGCGAGTGCCCGCACCTCGTCGGGCACCGTGTCCTTTCGTCCCAGGACGGCGACGTCCACCGCTGCACCTCCTTCAGGCCGTGGGCAGGGTGCTCCCTCCCCTCGCGGATGACGCATGTGATGCATATGGGTCGCGTCCGGCTGACCTGGTCTTTGTCCCCACACCCGCCTGCTGAGGAGTTGGCGGCCGGGCGGCCGGCGGCCACGGGAAAGACCCTCGTGACCCGACGGCAGCCGTCATGACCTGCTTCGCTCCTTCTCCGCCGGGCACCGACAGCCGGCACCCCGCCGGGCAGGGCTTACCTCTAAGCCGCACCATGCTCAGCAACCATGAGTTGCCTTACGTGGGTCGTTTCGCCTGCGGCTGGCTTCGACTTGCAACCACAGACCCGGACGCGACCCATGACGCAAGCGTACGCCTCCCGCGGCGGTATGTCTCGGGGGGAAACCTCGTTCTCACGGCCGTCCCAGGAGCACGGCCGTCCCAGGAGCACAGCCGTCCCACGATCGCGGCCGTCCCACGATCGCGGCCGTCCCAGGATCGCGGCCGTCCCAGGATCGCGGCCGGTGGGGATCAGGAGTGGTGGCGGCTCAGGAGTGGTGGCGGCTCAGGTGCCGGTCTGCCAGGAGCCCAGGTACTCCTCCTGCGTCGGCGTGAGCCGGTCGATGGCCACGCCCATCGTGTCGAGCTTGAGGCGGGCGATCTCGGCGTCGATGGTGCGGGGGACGTCGTAGACGCGCCGCTCCAAGGTGGCCGCGTTGGCCATGACCCACTCCGCCGCCAGCGCCTGGTTGGCGAAGCTCATGTCCATCACCGCCGCGGGGTGGCCCTCGGCCGCGCCGAGGTTCACGAGGCGCCCCTCGGCGATGACGAGGATGCGCTTGCCCCGCACGACGAACTCCTCGACCATCGGGCGCACGGGGCGCCTGCGGCCCTCGGACAGGTCCCCCAGAGCGATCAGGTCGATCTCGATGTCGAAGTGCCCGGAGTTGGCGACGATGGCCCCGTCCTGCATCCGCTCGAAATGCTCGGCACGCAGCACGTCACGGTTCCCGGTGACGGTGATGAAGATGTCCCCCTCGGCGGCGGCGACCTCCATCGGCTCGACGCGGAAGCCGTCCATGACGGCCTCGAGGGCGCGCAGCGGGTCGATCTCGGTGACGATGACCTGCGCGCCGTGGCCGCGCGCCCGGCTCGCCACACCCTTGCCGCAGTACCCGTAACCGGCCACGACGAGCCGCTTTCCGGCGATCAGGACGTTGGTGGCGCGGATGACGCCGTCGAGCGTGGACTGCCCCGTGCCGTAGCGGTTGTCGAACATGTGCTTGGTGTCGGCGTCGTTGACGGCGACGATCGGGTACTCGAGCGCCCCTTCGGCCTCCATGGCGCGCAGCCGGATGACGCCGGTGGTGGTCTCCTCGGTGCCGGCGATGACTTCGGTCACCTGGTCGGGTCGCATCTGGTGGATGCGCGACACCAGGTCGCACCCGTCGTCCATGGTCAGCGTGGGGTGACGGTCGAGCAGGGCGTCGATGTGCGAGAAGTAGCGCTCGGTGTCCTCACCCTTGACGGCGAACGTGGGGATCTTCTCGTCGCGCACCAGGGAGGCGGCCACGTCGTCCTGCGTCGACAGGGGGTTGGACGCGCAGATCAGGACCTCGGCGCCACCAGCCTTCAACGTCCGCAGCAGGTTCGCCGTCTCGGTGGTGACGTGGAGACAGGCGGCGGCGATGGCGCCCTCGAGCGGGCGCTCCTTGGCGAAGCGCTCACGGATCGACGTCAGGACGGGCATGTTGGCGTCAGCCCACGCGATGCGCTGGCGCCCGAGGTCGGCCAGGCCGAGATCGGCGACGTCGTGGTCAATGGCGGGCGTGGACATTGTGTGTTGTGTGCTCCTCGTGTGATGGACGGGCTGATGATCTACGCCTCGTGCAGGCGATGCTTCAACTCCTCGAGGACCGGTACCGGCCCCGGGTCGATACCCTCCTGGGCGGCGAGGTGGAGCGAGACGAAGTCCCCCACGAGCACGAGGTCGAGGAGCTGTGCCAGGTCCCCCTCGCCCTGGGCGCGCACCTCGATAATGTCAGCTACGACCTCCCGAAGCACGTCCGACACGAAGGCGAAGCGCCGGACCACCTGCGGATGCTCGGTGTCGTGGCGCAGGTTGACCAGGGTGATGACCTGCCGGGTGACGTCGCCGTGCTGGCCCCAGCCGGCGATCTCGTTGTGGCAGAGCTCGGGGTAGACGGCCGCGAAGGCGGGCGACTTGGCGTTCTCGTTGACCTGCGCTTTCCAGCGCAGGGTTGCCGCCGACCCGACGGCCTGGGCCCCGTGCACCAGGGGGATCGTCCGGCCGATGCGGCGGGCGACCTCCTCGGCCGTGCTCCCGGGCTGCACCAGGCGGTCCCGGCGATACTTGAGCTGGTCGACGGCCAGCGCCACCCACTGCGCCGCCCCCGGGAAGAGGCCGATTTCCTCGAGCACCACCAGGGGCGGGATGGCCATGGACCCGAGCGCGGCCCGGGGCTGGGGGATGGTGGCCGTCGGCACGGGCACGACCGGCGCACCCCACTCCTCGGCCAGCCGGCCCAGCTCGCCGCCGCCGGTGACCGCCACCAGGCTCGCCCCGGCATTGGCGGCCTCGCCGGCGGCCTCGACGGTCTCCTCGGTGTTCCCGGAGAACGACACCGCGAACACGAGGGACCCACGGCCCACGAAGTCGGGCAGGTCGTAGGACTTCACCACCGTGATCGGCACGGGCACGAAGGGCCCCGCCACCGCCACCATCACGTCGCCGGCGAGGCCGCTGCCACCCATGCCGAGCACCACGACATTCTCGACGTACTCGCGCTCGGGGAGGCCGTCGAGCCCGTGCGCGGCGCCGACGGCCGCGGCCACCTGCTCGGGGAGGCCGGCGGTCACCTCGAACATGTCGAGCGTGTCCAGGACGCCGTCGGCCACGGGGAGATCGGTCATGTGGCCTCGCCCGGCTGCAAGGTCGACCGCACACCCTGCGACTGCGCCTTCGCCATGAGGCGCTCGTGCTCGGCGTCGTCGACCGTCGTGGCCTCGTCGACGAGCATGACCGGGATCCCGTCGCGCACCTCGTAGCTGCGCTTCAGGCGCGGGTTGTACAGGCGGTCCTCGTCCTCGAAGTACAAGAGCGGGCCCTTGTCCTCGGGACAGGCCAGCACCTCCAGTAGCAAGGGGTCCAGTGCCATCGTCTTCCTCGTGCTCCCCCGTCGTCGGTCGTCCCCGCCCGGCGGCGGGTCGGTCGTGTCGGTCCGGTCGTGTGGTGCGGAGTGGGTCAGTGCGGTTCAGCGGCCGCCGCCGTCCCGGCCAGCCGGGCGACGAGGTCGAGCAGCTCCGTCGTGTGATGATCGCACTCCTCGGGCGACTTCGCCTCGACATTGAGCCGGAGCAGCGGCTCGGTGTTCGACGGTCGCACGTTGAACCACCAGTCGTCGAACTCCACGGTCAGGCCGTCGGTCCGGTCGCCCTCACGGCCCTCGGCGGCGAAATGCCGGGCCAGGGCCTCGACGGCGCCCGTCGGGTCGTCCACCTTGGTGTTGATCTCCCCGGAGTCGGCGTAGCGGCGGTAGGGGGCGAGGAATTGTGACAGAGGCATGTCGGCGGCCGACAGCTCCTCGAGGATCACCAGCGCGGCTATCAGCCCCGAGTCGGCCCGGTAGTTGTCCCGGAAGTAGTAGTGCCCGGAGTGCTCACCGCCGAACACGGCGCCGGTCTCGGCCATGACCTGCTTGATGAACGAATGCCCCACACGCGTGCGCACGGGTGTCCCGCCGTACTGCTCGATGGTCTCGGGGACCACCTTGGAGCAGATCAGGTTGTAGAGCACCGTGGACCCGGGATGCTTGGCGAGCATGGCCCTGGCGACGAGCGCGGTGGTGAGCGAGCCCGAGACGGGCTCGGCCTTCTCGTCGACGAGGAAGACCCGGTCGGCGTCACCGTCGAATGCCAGGCCGACGTCGGCCCCCGTGCGCAGCACGGCGTCCTTCAGGTCCCGGAGGTTCTCGTCCTGGATCGGGTCGGCGGGGTGGTTGGGGAAGGTGCCGTCGAGCTCGGGGAAGAGGATCTCGAGGTCGACGGGGAGGCCCTCGAAGGCCTTCGGGACGACCAGTCCCCCCATGCCGTTGGCGGTGTCGGCCACCACCTTGAGCGGGCGCAGCGCCGAGGTGTCCACGAACGACCGGACGTGCTCGGCGTACTCGTCGAGCAGCTCGCGCCGTTCGTAGCCACCGGTCTCGGCCCCCTCGTCGAGGTTGGAGCCGATCGCCGCTTGCGCCTCGTCGCGGATGTCGGCGAGACCTGTGTCCTGGCCGATGGGCCGTGCCCCGGCCACACACATCTTGATGCCGTTGTACGCGGCAGGATTGTGCGATGCCGTGAACATGGCCCCGGGGGCGTCGAGGAGGCCCGACGCGAAGTACATCATGTCGGTCGACGCCAGCCCGAGGTCGACCACCGTGGCCCCGGCGGTGCGCGCCCCGGCGGTGAAGGCCGCCGACAGCTCGATGCCAGACTCCCGCATGTCGCGTGCCACGAGCACGCGGTCGGTGCCCGCGAAACGCGCGAAGGCCCAGCCGATGGCATGGCAGGCACGGCCGTCGAGCTGCTCGGGAACCGTCCCGCGCACGTCGTAGGCCTTGAACACGGCATCGAGGGCGGTCATGGCGCCCGAAGCCTACCTGTTCCCCTCGACGGGCCCCGAGGCCCGGGGCACCCCGTCGCGCCCCGGGGCGCCGCCCTTTCGTAGGCGGCCGGGAGTGGCGTCATCACCCCGGCACCCGGGCCGTCGTGCTCGCCGTCCCCCTGGGTCCTCACGGACGTCGGTCCCGAACCGCCCGGCGGATCGGTCCCGACGTCCCGACGTCCCGACATCCCGGAGTCCCGACGTCCCGGAGATCCCGGATCTGCGGCGGTCGGTCCCGACGTGCCGGGCACCCGTCCTGACCTACCTACCGCAGGTCCGCCCTGATCTGCCGCAGGTCCGCCCTGCCCGACTGCAGGTCCGCCCTGACCTGCCGCAGGTCCGGCCCTGACCTACTGCAGGTCGCCCTGACCTACTGCAGGTCCGCCCTGATCTGCCGGGCGTCGGTGTAGGCGGTGTGCAGGTCGTTGCGCGCGTTCACGAGATCGGTGCGTGTCGTCAGGAACACCGGCCAGTTGCCCGGGTACCCGCTCGGCGTCTGGGCCAGCACCTGCACGGCCCGACCACCAGTGGCGCCCTGGGCAGCGGAGACCTGACCCTTCAGATCGGTGAAGGCGGCCTGTGCGGCGGTCACGTTCTTACCCTGCGCCTGCGCGTTCTGGATCGCCCGGGCGATCGCCGGCTCGAGGCTGACGAGTTGGCCTTCGACGTACGTCTCGTCGTCGGCCACGATCGTCAGGTGCGTCTGGGGTGTCATGACCACGAACACGCGGTAGTCGAAGACCATCGAATGTGCATCACGGAGCAACTGCGCACACGTCGTCGCCTCCTGCACCTGTGGCTGCAGCGCCTCGATGCCCGGCAGCTCCACGGTGGTGATGTCGTTCTGCAGCGTCTGGCGATCGCCGGACGTCAGATGGTTGGCAGAATCGCCCACCGCCCTCTGGAGCGCGTCCAGCTGGGAGAGGCGCGCCGCGAGGTTGGCCTCGACTCGCTGTTGCGCCTGGCCGAACACCGCTGGCGTGCACACCGGGCGCGACGGCAACGTCATCCCGGTCGGCCCGGTCGTGGCTGCCGTGGCCACCGTGGGTGACGCCGCCGCGATGGCTGTCGACCCGTTGCGCGACGGGGCTGCAGACGCCGGCCCGGAAGCCGTGACAACGATCCCGGCGACCACTCCCGCCGCCAGCACACCGGCGACCGCTCGACTCTTCACGGTGCGATTCTTCACGGTGCGACTCATCTCACGAATCTCCTTGCGGGTTGTTCAGGTCGGAGCTCGCGGTGTTGAGGCTGTTGTCCAGCGCTCCGAGCTCCGCGGCGACCTGATCAAGGGTGTGCTGGGTGAGGCCGTTGGAGGCTGTGGTGGTCGGCGTGTCCGGGCCCGGTGCGGTCGTCAGGCCCGCCGCGACCGTGACGGTGGACGACGTCGACACCGTGACCGGCGACGTCGCCCCCGTCACGACGTGCGACGCGACTCCCGCACCACATGCCGCCAGGGCCAGGGCGCCGCCGGCCGACAACGCAGCGACCGTGAGTATGCGGGTCGTCATCTCCACCGTCCTCCTCGTGCCGTGCGGTCCCGTCGAAGTCCTCTCGTGGTCGATCTTTTGCCCCGACCCCTTGAGGTCGCTCCTCTGGGACTGCCTCCATCCTCGGACCCGCCCGTGTGGGGACCGTGAGTGGCGCGTTAGGGAACCGTGAACCTCACGAAGCGTTGCCGAGCGCGCCGGCGACGCTCTCCGGTCGGGAAGCTGCCCGGGGCCCGCTCGGGCGGGCCTGCTCAGGCGGGGCCTGCTCGGGCGGGAGATCGCTGCAGTCGGGGTCCGCTCAGGCGGCGGTGAAGCGACGCCGGACGAGCACTACCACGACCACCACGCCGGCCAGGGTGAGGACCAGGCCGAGCTGTCCGGCACCGGTCGACCCGTACGAGAGCGTGACGTGATGCGAGGTGGGTACGACCACCATGAGGTTCGGCTGGGCGCGCCAGGGCCCGAGGGCGCCGGCGGCATGCCACGCCGGGAAGTAGGAGACGCGCACCAGGACGGGGACCCCGGTTCGGTCCACGTCGAAGCTCACCTGGCCGTTGTGAGCCTCGATGGCCGACACGTGGACCGGCGGGAGCGGCTGCTGCTGCGGCGGCGCCACCCCGCCCGGGGCCTTGGTCCACGAGGACGGCCCACCCGCCACGAGTTGCTGCGCCCACTTCGTGGGGTCGGCGTACCAGCGCTGGGCGACGGGGAGCCACGAGCTCTGCTTGGCGCTGACGCCGGTGAGCACGTCGGGGCGTTGCGGGAGCGGCGCCACGAGAGCGGAGTCGTGGACCTCGTAGACCTTCCACGTGGTGGTCAGGATGGCGCCGTTGTAGAGGGACTTCCACGGTCCGGTGGTGGCGACGAGGGTGAGCGCCGGGCTGGCGTCCGCCTGGTCCTGGATGACCGGCGAGGAGGCCAGGAAGTACTTCACGCCCAGCAGCTGCAGGTGCTGGATGCCGAGCGGCACATTGACCGGTCCGTAGGTGATCCCCGTCGTGGACGACACCATCGCCTCCGACGGCTGCACCGACAGCTCGGCCTGGTTGATGAAGTGCCACGGTGTCGACGAGGAGGACTCGAACAGCAGGCCCTCCATGGAGTCGATGCACCCGCCGGTGAAGGTGGGCAGCATCATGAGCGCCATCGGCGTGCCGAACCGGTTCAGGTCCGAGTTGTACTCCCACATGGCCCGGCCGCACCCGTGGGTGGCCGACACCCTGTCCATGGTGGCCACGATCCCGTTGTGCAGCTCGGGCCACGCCGCCTTGCGCTGCACCCCCGAGTAGTTCCACTGCGCCCATGACGGCACGTTGTTGGTCCGGACCGAAACGGGTCCGAGCCGGAAGACCGAGCCCGGGGTGACGAGCAGCGGGGGCAGGACGACGAGGGCGGCAGCGGCCAACGCCACCAGGGGCACGACGACGGCCCCCGGCGCCCACGCCCGCCGGGGCGCGTACCCGTACGGGCCGGCCGTGGCGGTGGCCGGGGCCGGGGCCCACGGGGGCGCGCCGGTGTCCGTGCCGGCCACGTCGCCCGGGCGCGTGCCCACGGTCCCGAGCGCCGTGCCGGCGGCCGGCTCGGTGACGTCGGTGGCGCGCAGCACCGGGGGGGCGAATGTCGACATCGAGCCCGCCGGCCCACCGGCGAATGCGGGAGTCGGCCCACCGCCGGAAAAGGCCGGCGTCGGCCCCGGCGACGGAGCCATGCCGGGGAGGTCGGTCGGCGCCCAGCGCAAGGCGTCGCGAAGGCTGCGCCACAGTCGTGCCGTGAGGATCCCGAGCTCGGCGAAGGCGTAGCCGGCGAGCAGGTACACGACGATCCACCACAACGGCAGGACGCGCGCGTTGTACAGGGCGGTCTGCGGAGCGAAGCGGACGAAGAGGGCGGCGATGATTCCCACCACCGCGAGCGCCAACACCGACCGCTCGAACCGCACGCACGCGATCAGGAAGCCCACGAAACCGACGATGAGCGCCCAGATGTTGCCGCCGGGCGCGAGCAGCCCGACATAGGTGGACACGTTCTGCCAGCCCATGGTGGTGCTGTAGGCCTGCTCCGTGACGAACGGCACTGCCCACCACGCCACCAGGAGGAAGCTGGTGCCGACCACCGAGGCCGCCCACCACAGGCGCCGCTTGGTGGGGCCGGAAAGGAGGACGATCACGACGACGCCCACGACGGCGAACAGCGAAGTGACGAGGTGGCACAGCACGCAGGCGGCGAGGAGCAGCGCCGCGGGCACCCGCATGCGGCCGGTGCGCATGCCGCGCACGACGGTCCCGAGGAAGAGGAGCGCCACCGACAGCCCGAGCGAGAAGGCGTACTCGCCCGCCATGGTCGAGTAGAGGTTTCCCCCGTAGATCGTGTACGACTGGTCGAAGAGGAACGGCAGCGTGGCGACGGCCAGCACCGCCGGCCGGGGGCGCTCGAGCCCCGCCAGGCGACCGAAGGCCCAGGCCGCCACGGGGAGGGTCACCGAGCCGAGGATGGTCATCAGCTTGAAGGCGATGTTGAAGGGGATGACGACCCCGGCGAGAGCGGCCAGGGTGTCGGGCAGCGGGAAGTAGAAGGTGTAGAGGGGCAGGCCGTCGTAGGCGCCCGGGAACCAACCCGTGAGATGGCCGTGGGGCATGAGGTTCGACTTCAGGAAGGCCGCCGTGCCGAAATGGGCCCCGGTGTCGCCCCCAGTGATCGTCGTGTTGGCCAGGAGCAGGCCGGGATCGACCTGCCAGATGACGATGCCCATCACCGCACCGACGGCGGCAAGGGTCACCAGCGTGGGGCCGGACGGTCGGCGCATCAAATCCATCGTGCCCGAAATAGGTGTCGAAGCGGCAGCACAGGGCCCGAAACGCCACCCGCCGGACGCCCCCCGGACGCCGTCGGGCGCCGGGTCCGGCTCCCCCCATGGCACCCGCTCCCGCTCGGCGGGAGCGGGTGCGGTCCCCCCCGGACCATCGGCGTGCCCACCCGTCCTCAGATCCCGTGTACAGCGCCGGTCGGGAATGCGACCGACAGGATGGCGATGAGGTTGAACGTGGCGTGGGCGAAGATGCACGGGCCCAGGCGGCGGAACCGGTAGGCCATGGCGGCGAGGACGGCGCCGAAGGTCGCCAGCCCGAGCAGCTCGAGCGGCTCGAAGTGCGCCAGCCCGAAGATGACGCCGGTGACCACGATCGCCAGCACCGGGCCCACGACGTGGCCGGCGCGCCGGAAGACCCGGACCAGGGCATGCTGGACCAGCCCCCGGAAGAACAGCTCTTCGACAACGGGCACGACCACGACGGTGAGCACGGCGACGACGGCGAGGTCGGCGCCGGGGAACCCACCGGTCAGGTGTTTCGCCGGCTGCTGCAACCTGTCGTCGAGATGGGGGATGACGCGTCGCAGCGGGTAGTAGAGCACCGGGAGGAGCAGGAGCTGCCCGGCGAGGCCGATGACCGGGCCGGTGAGCACGTCCCAGCCCCGCACCCGGAGCCCCATGTCCCGTCGGACGCTGCCCGAGCCCCGCATCCGACTGGCGAGGACCACGGCGCCCACGAAGCCGGCCCACAAGCCCGCCAGCTCGCTCACCACGATCCACGCCGGCGGTTCCGTCCTGGCCGCCAGCTTCGACACGTCGGGCAGGTGCCCGGTGGCGGCGGCCACCACGACCAGCAGGATGCCGCTGGCGACCTGTCCGGCCAGGAAGCCCATGGCGGCGATCAGCAACCACGCCACCGCGTCCCTCGTCGTGCGCGGCGCCGCCTCGTCGGTTCCGTCGTCGTCCGGCCCGGGCGCCAGGCTCCCGGGCGCACCGTGCCGGCCGGCTCGCGGTGCCCCGACAGGGACCGGTCCGGCGCCCGGGCACCACGGGACCCCGGGAGGAGGCGGGTGCGCGCCCACGCCCGGTGGGGAGCCCAGGCGCTCGCCGTGAGCCGGGACCGCAGGTGCCGACGGGGAAACGGGCTGCGGGGGCGCGCCGGGAGGCGGTGGAACCGAGGGCGCGTGGTGCGAGGGGCTCGACGCGCTGTTCCCCGGCTCGCCGTCACCCGAGCCGGGCGCACCGCTCGCCATGGCGCGAAGGTTAGCGACCGCCTGTCCGGGCGCGAAGACGACCCATGCGTGCATGGTCGGGTGCCTGGGCGCGTACCATGGAGCAATGAGCCCCTCCTTTCCCGACCGTCGGTCGGGGCGCGCCTCTCCTGGTGGGCCCGGCGGTCCCCTGCCTGGTGGAACGGGTGGTCAGTCGCCTACCGGGGGTGACCAAAGCTGGCGCTGGGTCTTCGCCCTCCTGATCCTGGCGGTCTTCGCCGTCGTGATCATCCCGCCGCTGCTGTCCAAGCCGGCGGTGAAGCAGATCCAGTACAAGCCCTACATGCAGGACTACGTCGCGGCGCACCTGGTCAAGTCGGCGACGGTCGACAACAACACCGGGATCATCACCGGCCAGCTCAAGAACGGCCAGCAGTACTCGGTGAACGGCCCGGACCCCGCGCTCGAGGCCGACGTCCAGACCATGAAGAAGGACATCGCCACCGTCAAGTTCAACACGCCCCAGCAGAGCGCTCTGGGTCAATGGCTCCCGACGATCCTGATCCTGGTGGCGTTCGTCGGCATCTTCTTCTGGATAAGCCGGCGCGCCCAGGGACAGATGAGCGGGATCATGTCCATCGGGCGGTCCCGGGCCAAGCTCTACACGACCGAGCGGCCCCGGACGACCTTCGCCGACGTGGCCGGCTACCAGGGCGTGAAGATCGAGATCAGTGAGGTCGTCGACTTCCTGAAGTCGCCCCACCGCTTCCGCGACATCGGCGCCAAGATCCCCAAGGGCATCCTGCTCGTGGGTCCACCGGGCACGGGCAAGACGCTCCTCGCGCGCGCCGTCGCCGGCGAGGCCGGTGTGCCCTTCCTGTCGGTCAGCGGCTCCGACTTCATGGAGATGTTCGTGGGGGTCGGCGCCAGCCGGGTGCGGGACCTGTTCCAGACGGCGCGCAAGCAGGCACCCGCCATCATCTTCGTGGACGAGATCGACTCGATCGGCCGCAAGCGCGGCGCCGGGCTCGGCGGCGGCCACGACGAGCGCGAGCAGACACTCAACCAGATGCTCTCCGAGATGGACGGGTTCGACCCGGCCGAGGGCGTGGTCATCATGGCGGCGACGAACCGCCCCGACATCCTCGACCCCGCCCTCCTCCGGCCCGGGCGCTTCGACCGCCAGGTGGTGGTGCCCCTCCCCGACCTCGAGGAGCGCCTGCCCATCCTGAAGGTGCACTGCAAGGACAAGCGCATCGGCCAGGACGTGGACCTCGGGCTCGTGGCCCGGGGGACGCCGGGGATGAGCGGCGCCGACCTCGCCAACCTGGTCAACGAGGCGGCGCTGCACGCCGTGCGGCGGGGAGCGCACCAGGTCGACATGCAGGACTTCGAGGCTGCCCGCGACCGGGTGCTGATGGGCCAGCGGCGCGAGAGCCTCGTGCTGTCCGAACCCGAGAAGGAGCGGGTGGCGTTCCACGAGGGCGGTCACGCCGTGCTCGCCTACGTGCTCGAGCACGCTGACCCCGTCCACAAGGTCACGATCCTGCCGACGGGCCTCGCACTCGGCGTGACCCAGCAGCTCCCCATCGAGGAGCGCCACATCTACCCCCGCGAGGTCATCGAGGACTCGCTGGCCGTGCGGATGGGTGGCCGGGCAGCGGAGCTGCTCGTCTACGGGGACCTGTCGACGGGCGCCAGCAACGACCTGGTGGGCAACACCGAGCTGGCGCGCAAGATGGTGCGCGAATGGGGCATGAGCGAGGAGCTCGGCCCCATGGCCTGGGGATCGCAGGGGATGGTCTTCCTCGGCGAGGACCTCATGCACTCGCGCGACTACTCGGAGGACACCGCCCGGGTGGTGGACGCGGAGATCGCCCGCATCCTCCGCCAGCAGGAGGAGCGGGCCATCGAGCTGCTGAGCCGCCACCGCGCCGGTCTCGATGCCGTGGCACGTTCGCTGCTCGAGCGCGAGACCCTCGACGGCAGCGAGGTCGGCAAGCTCGTGGACGCCGCCTACGGCCGTCCCGTCCACGAAGGGGACCCCGCCTTCTCCGCGCACTTCACCACGTCGAACGGTGCGGGCCTCAGCGCCGAGGACGCGCCGCTCGCCAACGGTGCCGAAGAGCCGGCCGCCGGCAACGGCACCGAGGACGCCGCCCACGCCTCGCCCGCCGGCGGCGCTGCGGTCAAACCCGTCGACTGACGGGCGTCGGCCGCCCAGGTCTCGGTTCAGGCCGGACCGAGCACCCTCCCCCTTGCCGTCTTACCGTGCAGGGCTCCCGTCCAGCGATGGCACGACGACCACCCCGGGCCCTGCCACCGGCAGCGCGTCGAGCTCGACGGCCACCGGCTGGTCTGCCGAGATCCCCAACGGGGACGTCCCGAACGGCGCCCCCGGGTTCGGCCCGATCACGAGGGGGGTCCCCGGCTTGACGTGCCTGGTGGTCTGACCCGCGACCGCCCGCCCGTTCGGGGTGGTCACCCTGAGAGCGGCGGCCCGCGGGCCGAGGTCCACCAGGGCGAGCGCCCACGGCCCTGTGCCCGGCGGCACGACGGCAGGAAGGATCCACCGGGTCTTCCCCCCGGCCACACCTGGGACGTCTCCGTCCTCGGGGACCGGTGCCGGCGAACCCTGAGGTGACGTGACCTGCCGGCAGACGACCACGCCACCACCCGCACTGGTGAAGACGGCCGAGTAGGCGACGTTCGTCGGGATGCGCGTCTGGTGCTCCGCCACCAGCGTCGCCACGGAGTTCGCCGCCACCCGCAGGGTGAGGGGCTCGGCCGCCGCGCCCTGCGGCAGCCCGATCGCCACGGAAACGACGATCGGGCGCGCCGAGGGATTGAGGACGTGGAACGCCACGGTGCCCCCCGTGAGATCGGTGTTCTGGGCGAACACCCACTGCCGTGCCGGCCGTGGGCTGCCCGCCATGAGCGAGATCCCCCCGCTGCCCGGCACGCCGAGCGACTCCAGCTCGGTGGCCACCACCGTGCCCGACAGCGCGTCGACCTCGGTGGCGAGGGCGGCGTCGTCGGGCGCGTGGTCGCCCACGTTCTCGGTGACGTAGGAGCCGGGCGGGATGTCGATCCCCTGGTACGCCGCCGGCGCGAGGTAGCCCGCCGTCGACGACAGGAGCGAGACGTCCACGGTGGCGTCCGTGGCGGTGGGATTGAACAGCGACAGCGTGAGGCCGCTGCCCTGCGCGGTGGCGCCGTGCGCGAAGTACCAGTCGGGGGCCGTCGACGACGCACACGGCGCCATGCTCCACCCGAGTGGGCTCGAGACGGCCTCCGACACACCCACCCCGCCGCCGTCGAACACGACGGCGGCGGCCACGAGCGTCGTGGTGCCGAGTTGGTCGGCACCCACGGCGACCTGTCCGTCGGCGGGGACGCTCACGGCGACGCTGCGCGCCTGTGCCCAGGGACCGGACGTGGGCGCGCCCGGCGCCAGGGCGGGCACCGCGGTCAGGGTGCCCGTCACGGTTCGGGTCGAGGCGTTGGTCAACACGATCGTCGCCGGCGCGCCGCCCTGCGCGCCCGTTCCACCGGCGCAGTACCAGGCCGTCGACTCCGTGCCGGTGCTGGGCGCCACCCGCGTGGCCGACAGCGCGCCGAACGACGGGGCCTTCGGCGGGGCGGGCCGCGTCACCAACCGGTCGACGACGCCCGCGCAGACGAGGGCGGCAGCGAGCACGCCGATGAGCGCCACCCGGCGCGACGGGCCGCTCACGACACCCTGCCCGGTGGCGAGCCGGTCGGCCCAGGGTCACCATGGACGCCCTCGTGCCTGTGGCCACCGGGGCGCGCTGGACGGTCCAGTCGACCTGGAGTGGCCGGTCGCCCTGGGGCATCCCCGGATCGGCGACCCATGACGGGCGCGGTCACGTGGCGGGGCCGGTGACCGTGGCCGACGGTCGGGTCGTCGCCGGGCCGGTGGTCTCCGGGCCGGTGGTCTCCGGGCCGGTGGTCTCCGGGCCGGTGTGAACGACGGCGCCGTCCCCGATCACCGTCGGCGGCACCTCGCCTGAGCGGGAGACGGCACCGGCTGTGCGCAGGCCTGTACTCGGAACCCCGACCCGGCGCCGGCGCCGGCGCCACCGCCACAGACCGAACCACCGGCGCCGACCGGCCAGCACGCCCGCGACGGCCACCCACGCCGCGGTCTCGAGGCCGACCTCGAGCCCGTGTGCCCACGACCCACCGAAGGCGACGGTCACCACGCCGGGCCGCGCCACCCGGAACGCCGCGGCGTAGCCGAACGCCGTGGTGGCGACCTGTACACGGCCGCCGGGGCCGACGAGGTGCCAGTCGCGCGCTGGCGCGACGGCGGCCAGGACAGTCCCCGCCGGCACGCGACCAGACACCCGGGTCGTGCCCGCCGGAGCGGGCAGGGCCGGCTTCCATCCGGACAGGCCGGGAGCGGGGCCGGCGACGACCGACGCCGCGGAGGACGGGGCCGTCGCCACGGTCCGCACCGCCCGCTCCGGCACGGCGGCGTCGTCCACGAAGACGTCGAACCCGCCCTGCGAGATCACCTGGCGCAGGTCCATCTGGGCGGAGAGGGCGGGAAGGAGGTCGGGCGGCGGCGGATGTGCGACGGGGGTCTGCAACCCGGGAATCGAGGGCGCCAAGGTGTCCACCACGACGACGTAGCGGACGGCGTAGGGCGCGAGGAGGCGGCCCAGGCGGACCGTCGCGTGGCGACGTGCCAGTTGCACGCCGCTCCCGATCGCCGTCGCCTTCCCGGGCGACGACCCGGCCCAGAGGGCGGTCGTGTCCGGCAGGCCGTTCTCGCTCAACGAGAAGGCGAGCCCCCGCGACAACTCCCACCCGTCACCGGGTAGGACCCGCGGGTCGGCCAGCCACAGCACCCGGAAGTCGCCCTGCGCGCGATGCGACGCCATCCACGACGTTGCCTGGCCGTAGCCGCTCGGCACCATGTCCCAGCGCCCGTTCAGGCTGCCGGCCAGGACGGGGAGCATCCCGACCGCGGCGGCCGCGGCCGCGATCACGGCGGCGCCCTGCCGCCAGCCGAAGCGGTAGCCAGGGAGGTCGCGCTGGAAGGCGGCGACCCCCAGGCCGACGGCCACGGCGAGGCCCACTCCGGCGGGCACGAGGAGCACCTGCGGGGGCAGCGCCACGGCCCCCAGCCATCCGCGGCCGGACATCCAGGCCACCGCCCACGCCACCACCGCGATCGACCACGCCCGGCCCGCCCAGGCAAGGCGCGAGCGGGCGCCGATGAGAAGCGGCAGGGCAGCCGCGACGAGGAAGGCCCAGGCCAGGGCGTTGTTCCCGATGGGCCCGACGGCCAGGTGCAGGAGCTGGCCCCAGCCGGCGGCGGTGGACGGGTCCAGCGCAAGGCCCGCCAGCGTCTGCCAGCGCCCCGGGCCCCCGAGGACGGCGATGGACCACGGGGCCAGGAGCACGATCGTCACGGCGGTCGACCCCACGGCGGCGGCCATGACGCGACCGGCGGCCCTGAGCCCGGCGCGGCCTCCGACCACGAGGTTGCCGAGGGCGAGGCCTGCCGCCACCACCAGGATGACGAGGGCGCTCGTCGGGGCCACCGACGTCACGAGCGCCTCGAGGAGCCCCAGCGCCAGGGCGCACCCCACGAGGGACCGACGCCACGGTGCGCCCGGTCGCCCCCTGCGGATCGAGGCCACCGCCACGGCCGCACGACGTGGCGCGGCGGCCCCCTCGGCCGTCGACGTGCGCCAGTCGGCAAGGGGACCATCATGAGGCTCGACGCGCGACGCCCGGGCCAGCAGGTGCACCACCCAGGGACAGGCGCTGTACATCACCAACGCGTCCCACCGCGCCGTCGCCAACGCATCGTAGGGAACCGGGATGGCGAGGTAGATCACGGTCGACGTCACGCGTGCCCACGCCGTGCCGAGGGGCCGCGTCAGCCGCGCCATCCCGATGGCACCGACGGGGATGCACCCGAGCACGATGATCTTCTGCAGCAGCCCGACGCCACCGAACAGCACCATCCCGGCCACACCGAGGATCCCCGTCGCCGGTGACGCGGGGTCGGTGGTGCCCACCCCGGTCGGCTGCCAACCGGCGAGGAAGCGGTGCACGAGCGTCGCCCACGACGGCATCGGGAGGAGCTGGCCGATGAACGGGAAGCCCGACCCGACGAGCTGGCGGGTGCCGAAGACCACGACCAGCGTCGCCGCCAGCCACACCAGTAGGCGTGTCGACGTCGCCGGACCCTCCCCCGCCTCCCCCGCCTCCCCCGCCGCCGCCCCGCCGGCGGGCACTGCCACCCCCCGGCCGGCGGCGGCGCGCGGCATGGAGGCCGCTCCTCCGGCGGACGCCACGAGGTCCTCCTCTGCGCCCCCGAGGTTCGCCGCCTGCAGGCCGTGGGTGACTGCTCGCCGCACATAGGCGTTCACGCGCGCACTGCCGTGGAGCTGCAGCCTGCGCACCGCGGTGTCGTCGAGACGGCGATGGGCGCGTACCACCGCCCGGGCTGAGCGCAGCGAGCGCCGGTGGGCCAGGTTCCAGCCCCATGCATGGGCCACGGCCGATGCACGGTCGCGATGGCGCGCCACCAACGCGATCACGGCTTCCGCGGCAGCGAGGAGCACGACCTGCGGCAGCACGCGCACCAGATGAAAGCGCCCGTACGCCTTCAACGCGGCGTGCAGCTCGTGCCGGCGCTGCAACGACTGGAGGGTCACGCGCTGCACGTGGCGGTGGCCGGCGCGTGCCGCGCCACGGCGTCGACGCGGCCCCGACGGCGAGGTGCCGGCCACGGGACCGGTCGGCGACTCCTCGTTGCCGCCACCGATGGCGGCAACGGCCGTGCCGGCGCTCGTTTCGCCGCCGGCGGTGCCCGTCGCGCCAGCGGTCGCGCCGCCGGCGGTGCCCGTCGCGCCAGCGGTCGCGCCGCCGGCTGTGCCCGTCGCGCCAGCGGTCGCGCCGCCGGCTGTGGCTTCCGTGACGACCTCGGCGGCGGGGGGGCTCGTGGTCTCGGGGCCGGCCCGCGACCCACCCCGCGGCGTGCCCGTCAGTACGTGCTCGGGGAGGCTCCGGCGACCGCTCGCCAGGAGCTCCAAATGGCGGACACGTGCCCCCGGGGCGACGACGACCCGGGCGCCGAAGATCTGGGCACGCCAGCACAGGTCGAGGTCCTCCCCCATGGCGAACACGTCGGGGTCGAACCCCTCGAGCTCGGCGAAGAGGTCGGCGCGGACCAGGGTGCACCCGCCGGGCGCGAGGAAGACGTCGCGCACGGCGTCGTGCTGCCCGTGGTCGATCTCGCCGGGCTCGACCCGGTCGACGACAGCACCGCCTTTGTCCACGGCCATGCCGACGTGCAGCAGCCTCGCCGGGTCGTCCCAGCTGACCAGCTTCGGCGCCACCACGCCGGCGTTGGAGCGGAAGGACTCCTCGACGAGGATATGGACGGCATCTGGGTCGGGGGCGACGTCGTCGTGGCAGAACAGCAGGAGCGACGCTCCCTCCACCATCGAGAGCACCTCGTTCGCCGTGGCCCCGAAGCCCCGGTTCTCGGGCAGCCGGCGGACGAAGGCCTCCGGCAGCACGGCGGCCACCCTCGGCGTGGGGTCGACGGCGCTCGCCGCGTCGAGCACCAGGACCGACAGCTCGGGGTAGTCCTGGGAGGCGAAGGCCCGAAGTGTCTCGTCGAACCACTCCCCGGGATCGCACGTGACGATCACGGCGACGACCGGCGGAGCAATCGTCTCCATCAGGGCCACGAGGCTACCCGTCACCGCTGTGGCGACCCCAAAAGCCGAGCCCACGCTCCCCGGGATCCCGGGCCACCGGGCCGCCTGAGCAGGGACGGAGCAAATTGTGCTTGCAACTGTTAGCGGTTGGCCGTACAATAGTTAGCAGAAGCCACCCCCCCGGCTTTCCCACAGGAAGGACACCGAGATGCCCGAGTTCAAGGACATCACCGACGAGATCACCAAGACCGCACGGGACGCCGCCTATGTCGTGGTCGGCCTGGGCGTGCTCGGGTTCCAGCGCGCGCAGGTTCGGCGCCAGGAGCTCCAGAAGCGCCTCGCCGAGCCCCGCACCCAGATCGAGGAGCGCCTCGGTGGCGTGCGTGGCGGGCTGACGAAGCGGGTCAAGGGCGTCGACGACGCCGTCGAGACGGTCATCGGCCGCATCGAGGCCTCGCTCGTTCCCATCGAGGAGCGGCTGCCCGTCCCCGCCCGCGAGTTGGTCACCAAGGCCCACACCCAGGCCCGTGAGGCCCGGCAGCAGCTGCGCAAGCTCCTGACGACGGCGGCCTGACACCGGCCTCACGTCGACACCGGCCTGACACCGACACCGGCCTGACACCGACACCGGCCTGACATCTGTCGAGCCTGTCGGGCGGCGCCGGACCGGCGACGCCCGGTGACGATCAGCACCCGTCCTGACCCCCCGGGACGGCCCGGCGGGCAGGGTCCCCAAGGACTCCCCCCGCCACCCGAACGCCCTGCCCCCGCAGGGCGTTCGGCGCGTCATGGGCCGGGCTCAGGCGGCGCGCTCACCCCATTGTGCGAGCACGTCGGCCAGCGTGGTGTCGAGGTCGATCTCCGGCGCCCACCCCGTGGTGGCGTGCAGCTTGGTGGGGTCCCCCCGCACGACCGGGACGTCCACGGGCCTCGCCAGCGACGGGTCGAGCTCGAGGCGCAGGTCGGTGCCGGCGAGAACCTGCAACCGCTCGGCCACCTCCTCGATGGCGACGTCGTGGCCCGTGCACACGTTGTAGACGTCCCCCGGAACGCCCTGCTCGGCCAACAGGCGATATGCACGCACGACGTCGCGGACGTCGGTGAGGTCGCGCCGGGCGGACAGGTTCCCGACGAGGATGCTCGAGGCGCCGGTGCGACGGGCGGCCATGATCCGCTCCGCCAGGGCCGGCACCACGAACCCCGACGACTGTCCCGGCCCGACGTGGTTGAAGGGGCGCACGCGCACGACCGGAAGCCCGTGGGCGAGGTGTGCCTGCACCCCGAGGTACTCGGCCGCCACCTTGGACGCCGCGTACGGTGTGACCGGGGCGAGCGGCGCGTCCTCGCTGACGGGGAGGCGCTCCTCGGGGACCGCGCCGTAGACCTCCGCCGAGCTGATCACCAGCACCCGCGGCGGGCGCGGACAGGCTCGCGCCGCCTCGAGCACATACAGCGTCCCGGTGGCGTTCACCTGCAGCACCTCCGCCGGATCGGTCCACGACCGCCCCACGTGGGTCAGTGCCGCCAGGTGGTACACGACGTCGGGCGCGGCATCGAACATCGCGGCGCGCACGGCCTGGCCGTCGGTGACGTCGACCTCGTGGTCGATGGCCACGACCTCGTCACCCTGCTCGGTGAGGTGCGTGGTCAACCACGTGCCCACGAAGCCCCTGCCCCCCGTCACCAGCGCACGCACGCGCCGAACCTTACCGGGGAGCGGCGCTCCCACCCGGTGGCGGCCCCGGTGGCGGCCTCGGTGGCGGCCCCGGTGGCGAGCCCGGGTGGCCACCCACCGCCCACCGGTACGCCGCCATGTGCCCGGCCGCGCACGCCGTCCAGGTGTGCCCGGCGGCGACGGCCAATCCGAGACGGCGGCGCTCCGCCACGGCGTCGTCGCCGCCTGCTACGGCGCGCAGGGCGTCGGCGAGCTGGCCCACCGACCCCGGTCGGACCTCGAAGGCGGCCCCCGCCGACAGCTCGGCCATCGTCGTCCCCGCCGTCGTGACCAGCGGTGTCCCGCACGCCAGGGCCTCGAGGGCCGGGAGGCCGAAACCCTCCTCCAGGGCCGGGTAGGCGGCGGCAACGGCTTGGCGCAGGAGCGCCGGCACGGCGTCATCGGGGACGTACCCCGTGCGCACGACGCGCCCCCCGGCGCGCGCCGCCGCCACCGCGCGCTCCACCGCCGCCGCGCCCCAGCCCGGCTGGCCCGCCAGGACGAGCGACAGCTCGGAGCTCGCGCCCGCCACCATGTCGAACGCGGCCACCAGGTCGGGCACCGCCTTGCGCGGCTCGAGCGTCCCGACGAACACCACGTAGGGCGGGTGGACGCCGAGCCCCTCGAGGATCCGCCCGTCGGCGTCAGCAGCGCCGGGGTCGGGGCGGAAGCGATCGTGGTCGACGCCGTGCGGCACGACGAAGACCCGGCCGGTGGGGCTGCACAGCGCCTCGAGCCGCTCGGCCGTCCGCGCACTGACGCAGACGATGGCGTCGGCCCGGCGGGCCGCCACCCGGATGGCGCGGCGGAAGACGACGACTTTGGACCGCTCGTGCCACTCCGGATGCTCGAAGAAGGTGAGGTCGTGGACGGTCACGACCCGGGGCAGGCGGGCACGCTCGGGCATCGTGTAGTGCGGGCCGTGGTGCACGGCGACATCCGCACGACGCAGCAGGCCGGGTAGCCGGGCCTGCTCCCACGCCAGGCGCAGCGGGCGCCGCTCCGGCGCGACGGCCTCGACGTGGGCACCGGCGCCGCCGGCGCCGGTCATGGCGCGCCAACGTGCCGCGTCGCCCCGCCGGCTCCACAGCGTCGGCGTCACGTCGTCGCGCGCCAGGAGCGCGGTGGCGAGGTCGATGGTGTAGCGCCCCGCACCGACCGGTCGGTCGGGGACGGCGCTCACGTCGAGCGACAGGCGCAGCGACGGCCCGCTCATGCGAGTGACGCCCACACGGCCACATGCGCGCCGGCTGCGGCGCTCCAGGTGAGGCGCGCCGCGTGGGCGCGGCCGGCGGCGGCATGGCGGGCCCTCAGCGCGTCGTCGGTCGCCAGGCGCACGATCGCCCCGGCGATCTCGTCGACCCGCGCCGGATCGACCTCGAGCGCGGCGTCCCCCGTGCTCGGCAGCGGGCTCGCCACCACGGGTGTGCCGGCGCGCATCGCCTCGAGCGGCGGGAGCCCGAACCCCTCCTGGAGCGGGACGTAGGCGAGCAGTCGCGCCCGTTCGTACAACGATGCCAGGGTGCCATCACCGACCGGTCCGGCGAACACGATGCCGTCCCGTGACGGGGTCCGCGCTCCCCATCCCGTCGGCCCGACGACCACCAGCGGCCACGGCCCGGGCAGCGCGCCGCGGGCGTCCGCGTACGCGTCGAACAGGCGCGTCAGGTTCTTGCGCGGCTCGAGCGTCCCCACCGACAGGAGGAACTCGCCGCCCACCCCGAGGCGCTCGAGCAGCGCCCCGGCGGCGGCGTGGTCGGGCGCGGGGAGGTGGTCCGAGCCGTGCGGCACCACTGTCACCGCCCCCGACGGCGCGCCGGCAGACACCAGATCGCCGGCGACGGCGGCGGAGGGCACCACGAAGTGCGAGGCGCGGCGCAGGGCGCGCCCGAGGGCCTTGTCGTGCCACCGCCGGCCGCGACGGGGGTAGGCGTCGGGGACGGCGCGCCACGCCAGGTCGTGGACCGTCACGACCTCGGCGCTCTTCCCGGTCGGCGGCACCGCCAGGGACAGGGCGTGCACCACCGCGAACCGGCCCGGTGTGCGCAGGAGCCCGCGGTCCCAGGCGCGGGTGAGCAGCGGGCCCGGGAGCGCCGACGCCATCACCGGCAGGCCGAACGCCGCCAGCGGGTCGGGAGTAGCGGGCGGGCGGCTGGCGAGCAGCGTGACCGGGGGCAGGGCGCCGTCACCGCCGGCGAGCGTCGCCAACCCCTGCAGGAGCCCGCGGGCGTAGGTGCCGATGCCCCCGGGGACCGCCCGCCGCAGCTGCTCCACGACGAGGAGCACCCCGCCGTCGCCGGTGTCGCGCGCCGCGCTCACCGGGCCCGCCCCCGCGCTCGTTCCCCCGGCCGCGCCCGCCACGGCCCGCGCCTACCGGGCACGGGACGCGTCGGCGTACAGCTCGGCCAGGCCGGCCGCGCACGCCTCCCAGCTGAACAGGCCTGCCCGCTGCCTCCCTCGCGCCACGAGGCCGGCGCGCCGTCCCTCGTCGTCGAGCACCCTCGCCAGCGCGCCGGCGAGCGCGTCCACGTCGCGCGGCGCCACCAGCAGGGCGGCGTCGCCGACGACCTCGGGAACGGCGCCCGCCGCCGTCGCCACCACGGGCACGCCCGCGGCCATCGCCTCGAGGGGCGGGAACCCGAAGCCCTCGTACACCGACGCGAAGGCCAGCACCACCGCGCCCGCCACCCACCGGCCCAGTGCCTCGTCGGAGACGTAGCCGAGCTGGAGCACGCGGTCGGCCACGGGCGACGCGTGGACGGCCTCGTGGAAGGCGTCGGCCCCCCACCCGTCGGCGCCCGCGACCACCAGGGCCACGTCCGGACGGCCCGCGGCCACCGCCGCGAAGGCGCGCACCAGGCCCGGGTAGTCCTTGCGCGGCTCGACGGTCCCCACCGCCAGCACGTACCGCGTGACGCCGGGCGGCAGGTGTGGCGCCGCACCTCTGTGGGGCCCGGCGCCGCCCGCGCCCTGGCGTCCGGGCTCGGCCGCGGCCTCGGGCGCCCCTTCGAACACGTGGGGTCGCGGGATGCCGTGGTGCACGGCCCGCACCTTCGCCGGGTCGGCGGCGAACTCGGCGACGACCTCGTCGGCGACGAAGCGCGAGGGCGTGTGCACCCACGCGCCCTCGGCGATGGCTCGCCGCACCAGGCGGGGGAAACCGAGGGTGGAACGGTCACACAGCTCGGGGAAACGCAGCGTCGTGAGGTCGTGGACCGTGACGACGCGGGCCGCCCACCGGCAGGGCGGGACCACGAAGTTCGTGCCGTGGACCACGTCCTCGGGCCCCACGAACCACTCCACGCCCGGCCGGCCGACGCGCGCCCAGGCCAGGTGGAGCGGTCGGGCGGGCATGGCCCGCTGGTGGACGCGCACCCCGGGGGGGACGGCGGGCGGCAGCCGACGACGGCGGCGCCAGGTGACGGCGAAGGCGCTCACGTCGAGGTCGGACCGGGTGGCGAGCGCCCCCAGCGCCCCCTCGCAGAAGCGGCCGACGCCGGTGCGCGTGCCCAGCAACGGTGTGGCGTCGACCGCCACCCGCAGGCGCCCGGTCTCAGGTCGCGCGCTTCCCGCCACCGAGCGAGCCTTGCACACGGGCGACGGAGCCCGGCGCACGGACCATTAGCCTTGCGCCGTGATCACGGCCCTCGCCGGAGGAGTTGGCGCCGCCCGCCTGCTGCGTGGCCTGGTCCGGGTGGTGCCGCCGGGCGACGTCACGGCCGTGGTCAACACCGGGGACGACACCGTGCTCCACGGCCTGCACATCAGCCCCGACCTCGACACCGTGACCTACACCCTGGCGGGGCTCAACGACGACGAGCGCGGCTGGGGCCTCGCCGGCGAGACGTGGACCGTCATGGAGCGCCTCGGGCAGCTCGGCGGGCAGGCGTGGTTCCGCCTCGGCGACCGCGACCTCGCCACCCACCTCTACCGCACCCAGCGCCTGTCCGAGGGCGCACCGCTGTCGCAGGTCACCGCCGAGCTCACCGCCGCGCTCGGCGTCGGGGCGCGGCTGGTCCCGATGTCCGACGACCCTGTCCGGACCATGCTGACGCTGGTGGGCGGGCCCGAGATCTCCTTCCAGGAGTACTTCGTGCGCCACCGGCATGCCGTGGCGGTCGAGGCCGTCCGCTTCGCGGGCGCCGAGGCCGCAGCCCCCGCACCCGGGGTCCTGGAGGCCATCGCCCGGGCCGACCGGGTGGTCGTGTGCCCGTCGAACCCCGTCGTCTCCATCGGGCCCCTGCTGGCGGTGCCCGGCATCGCCGACGCGCTGGCGGCACGCCGCGACGACGTCGTGGCGGTCTCCCCCATCGTCGCCGGCGCCGCGCTGAAGGGCCCGGCCGACCGGCTGCTCACCGAGCTCGGCCACGAGTCGACGGTCGTCGGCGTCGCCCGCATGTACACCCCGCTCGTGGGCACGCTCGTGGTGGACGAGGCCGACGCCGCGCTGGTGGGCGACGTCGAGGCGTGCGGGCTCAGGTGCGTCGTCGCCCCCACGATCATGCGCACACCGGCGCTGGCCGAGGCGCTGGCCGGGCTCTGCGCCGTCGGCGCGTCCCGGTGACCGGTGCCGCCGGTGACGGGTGCCGGTGCCGACGGTGATCCGGTGCCGCCGGTGACGCCGGTGCCGCCGGTGCCCTCCGGGACCCAGGTGCCACCGGGCGCGCTGCTCGTGCTGCCCGTCACCGGCATGGGAGAGGTCCGTCAGGGAGACGACATCGCCACCATGATCGCGGCACGCGTCGAGCTCGCCGACAGCGACGTCGTGGTGGTCACCCAGAAGATCGTGTCCAAGTCCGAGGGGCGCCTCGTGCCCGTCGACCCTGATGACCCCGACGACCGACTGCGGGTGATCGAGGCGGAGTCGGTCCGCGTGCTGCGGCGCCGCGGCGACCTGGTGATCTCCGAGACGCGCCACGGGTTCGTGTGCGCCAACGCCGGCGTCGACCTCTCCAACGTCGAGCGAGGGTTCGCGGCGCTGCTGCCCGAGGACTCCGACCGCTCCGCCCGGCGCATCCGCGACGGCCTCCGGGCGGCCACGGGACGGCAGGTGGCGGTGGTGGTGTCGGACACCTTCGGCCGCCCCTGGCGCAAGGGCGTGGTGGATGTGGCCATCGGCTGCGCGGGCCTGGCGGCGGTGGTGGACCTCCGGGGGACGGCCGACGCCACCGGCCGGAGTCTCGTGGCGACCGAGGTATGCGTGGCCGACGAGGTGGCGTCGGCCGCCGAGCTCGTCATGGGCAAGGCCGCCTCGATCCCCGTCGCCGTCGTGCGCGGCGTGGAGGCCGCCTGGCTGCGGCGCGGGTCGGTGGCCGAGGAGGTCCTGCGCCCGCCCGCCGAGGACTTGTTCCGCTGACCCCGTGTTGCGCTGACCCGTGTTGGGCTGACCCCGTGTTGCGCTGAGCATGCCCGGCCCCGCCGAGTCCGACGGCCGGGCACCCTGACCGGGTCGGTGATCAGGTGGCCGGGCGTCGCCGCGTGTGGTCGAGGACGGCGCCGACGCCGTCGCCCAGCGTGGTCCACGCCTGCCACCCCAGGTGGATGCCGGCGCGTTCGGGGTCCAGGACGTTGCGCCGCAGCTCTCCGGGGCGCGCCGGCGCGTGCGCCGGGGCCACGGTGGCGCCGGCGCGCTCTCCCATGACGCGCGCCAGGTCGCTCACCGACACCTCCAGGCCCGTGCCGATGTTGAGGACGAGCCCGCCGCCGCGAGTGGCGGCCCGGACGAAGGCGTCCACCACGTCGTCGACGTAGACGAAGTCACGCGTCTGCTCCCCGTCGCCGAAGATCGTCACGGGCTCCCCGCGCAGCAGGCGGTCGGCGAAGATCGCCACCACGCCCGCCTCGCCGTGCGGGTCCTGGCGCGGGCCGTAGACGTTGGCGAGGGCGAGGGCGCAGAACTCCAGGGCGTGCAGCTCCCGGTATGCCACGAGATAGTCGATCGCCGCCATCTTCGACACCCCGTACGGCGAGAGCGGCCGGTGGGGGTGCGACTCCTTCAACGGGAGCTCGGCCGGGTCCGATTCGCCGTAGAGCGTCCCGCCGCTGGCGGCGAAGACCACACGGGCGGTGCCCGCGGCACGCGCTCCCTCGAGCACGCGCAGCGTGCCCAGGATGTTGACATCGGCGTCGAACACGGGGCGTTCGACCGACACCCGCACGTCGGCCTGCGCGGCGAGATGGAACACCACTTCGGGGCGGCGGCGGCCGATCACCTCGACGAGCTCGTCCGACCGTACGTCGAGCTGGTGGAAAGCGAGGGCGTGCGAGGACGAGGCGCGAGCGTCGGCCAGGTTGGCGAGCGACCCGCTCGACAGGTCGTCGACGACGGCGACGCTGTGGCCCTCGGCCAGGAGGCGGTCCACGAGGTTCGACCCGATGAACCCCGCGCCGCCGGTGACCATCACCTGCATCAGCGCGCTCCGATCGCCGTGGGCGCCGTGGGCGCCGTGGGCGCCGTGGGCGCCGTGGGCGCCGTGGTCGCCGTGGGCGCCGTGGGCGCCGTGGGCGCCGTGGTCGCCGTGGTCGCCGTGGTCGAGTTGACCACCGTGGTCGAGTTGACCACCGTGGTCGAGTTGGCCGCGGTCGGCGCCGCCCACGTCCGGGTCCCGGTCACCTGGGCCCCGGTCACCTGTGTCCCGGTCACCGGCGCCCGGCTCACGAGGCCATCTCCGCGGGAACCCGGGCGTCGTCGAGCTGCGTCCCTGCGGCCACCATCATCCCGTCGCCGATCACCGTCACCGGCGTGAGCTCGCAGTCCCTGCCCACGGCGCAGTGCCGGCCCAGGATCGACCCGGTCACGCGGGCCCCGGCCTCCACCCTGGCCCCGGGGAGGAGCACCGAGCCCTCCACGTGCGCACCGGCCTCCACCACGCTGCCCGCGCCGATCACACTGCCGTCCACGGTGGCGCCGGCCTGCACGGTGGCGCCGTCGCCGACCAGGCTGGGCCCGCGCACCTCACCGGCCACCTCCGGGTCATCGAGCACCCACACCCCTGCGGTGACCTCGCGGGCTCCGGGGGCGGGCACGCCGGGCCGCGTGCCGTCGAGCAGGTCGGCGTTCGCCTGCAGGTAGGCCACCGGGGTGCCGGTGTCGAGCCAGTACGCCTCGCTCGCCAGCGCGTACACGGCACCCTCCGACGCCAGTGCCGGGAACGTCTCGCGTTCGACCGACACCCGCCGTCCGGCCGGGATGCGCTCGATGACCTCGGGCTCGAGCACGTAGGTGCCGGCGTTGATCAGGTTGGTGGGGGCGGTGCCGGGGTCGGGCTTCTCGACGAACTCGAGCACCCGGCCGTCCTCGTCGGTCGGGACCACACCGAAGCGCGAAGGGTCGGGCACCGCGGTCAGTTGGATCGTGGCGGCCGCGCCGTGCGAGCGGTGAAAGGCGACCAGCGCGGACGTGTCGACGTCGGTCAGCACGTCGCCGTTCACCACGATGAACGTCTCGTCGATGCCGGCGTGACGGGCCGCGAAGGCGACGGCCCCGGCGGTGTCGAGCGGTTCGGGCTCGACGGCGTAGACCAGATGCACGCCCGCCGCCTCGCCGTTCGGGTAGGCGGCGAGAAAGGCGTCGGGCTGGTACCCGAGCGACAGCACAGCCTCGTCGACCCCGTGGCGGGCCAGGTGGGCGAGGACGCGCTCGAGCATCGGGACCTCGGCGACGGGGAGCAGCTGTTTGGGAGTCGTGTAGGTGAGCGGCCGGAGCCTGGTCCCCTCGCCACCCAGCAGGACGACGGCCTTCACTTCCCGCGCGTGGTGGTGGGTGAGGCCGCCGGCTTGGTCGTGGTCGTGGCGTGCGCCGAGGTGGTGGTCGTGGCGGCCGAGGTCGGCGGCGCCGTCGTGGCCACGGTGGTGGTCGTCGCCCCGGCGACGGTCGTGGGCGAGAGCGTCGGCAGTGTGGTGGACGTCGCCCCCGCCGACCCGGCCCGGTCGTTGAGCATGGCCACGATCGACGACGGCTTGGGGATCGAGGAGCCCTGCGGGACGAAGGCGACCGTGATGAGCTGCCCGTCGGCCAGCTTCACGGCGGCGGGGTCGTGGAAGACCACCGGGTGGTTCGACCCCGGCGGGGTGAAGTACGGCCACACCTTGATCTGCAGCGACGCCTTCTGGCCGGCGTCCTTCGTCCCCGCCGCGCACGCCTGCCCGTTCTTGTACGCGGTGCCGCCGGGGAGCTTGAGGGTGGTCGCCGTCAGCGTGAGCTTGGGGTAGTGGGCCACGAAGCGGGCCAGGGTGGCGTTGTTCCCGGCGTCCGAGGCGGCGGTGGGCGATACCTGGATCACCCCGTCACCGTTGGTGCGGATGCCCGGGACCGGCGGGGTCGAGGCATTCGGGTTGGCGGGGAGGTTCACCGGCGTCGGCGGCGACCCGCACACGTCGAAGGACAGCGCCTGGTACCAGTGGGCCCCGATGGCGGGCTGCACCGCCGGGGCCGGGTGCTGGCGCTCGTAGCGGCTGTAGACGATCAGCGCCACGCCCAGCACGCAGATGAGGACGAGGCTGGCATACCACTTCACGGGCATCTGCCCGCGGTAGGTCCGGCCTCCGCCCGTGGCGCCTGCGCGCGCCACCCATTTGCCCGTATCACCCCTGGCCATGATCGGCCCGCAACCCTACTCGGCCGGGCGCGGGGCACCGCGCCGCGCCGCCAGGGCCTGCCGGGCACAGGCCACTGCCAGCCGGACCGCCAGGAGCACGGCCATGGCGGGCAGGGTGGCGCGCCGCCACCCCTTCGTGGTCCGCGAGGCGAACCGCAAGACGGAGCGGTGGTGGGCGAGGAGCATCCGGTAGGGGCGGCGGGCGGTGGAGATCCCCTGCAGGTGCGTCACGACAGCGTCGGGCACGTAGGCCACGCCCCACCCGGCCTGCCGGGCCCGCCAGCACAGGTCGGCGTCCTCCGCGTACATGAAGTACGCCTCGTCGAAGCCCCCGAGCTCGTCGAGGGCTCGCCGACGGGCCAGGAAGCACGCGCCCGACACCCAGTCGACCTCGGTGGGGGCGTCGGGGTCGAGGTCCGCCATCCGGTAGCGGCGCGAGAAGCGGTTGGTGGGCGCCACCCCGGCGAGCAGGGCGTGCCCGACGGCGTCGACGAGCGACGGGAAGCGGCGCGCCGAGGGATAGCGCGAGCCGTCGGCCTCCAAGATGCGCGGCCCGACGACCGCGAGGGTCGGGTCCGCGGCCAGGACGCGGGCGAGCGCGACGAGCGCGCCGGGGTGCACCGCCACGTCGGGGTTCGACACGAGCACGAGCTCCGCCGTCGCCGTGGCGATGCCGCGGTTGGCGCCCGCTCCGTAACCCAGGTTGGCCCCCGTGCGGACCACGCGCACCTCGTCGTCGACCGACTCGAGCGCGGCCGGCGACCCGTCGGTCGAGGCGTTGTCGACCACGGTCACCTCGGCGACGCCCTCGGCGCGCAGCGAAGCCACGCACTCGAGCAGGGCGCGGCCGGCGTCGTGGTTGACGACCACCGCCGACACGCCGGGAGGGGCCGTCGCCTCGCCGTCGGACCCCACGTCGTGCCCGGCGCCGGGCACCGAGGGGGTCTGCGACCGCGTCATGTCGGGGATCAGACCCGGCGGACGAGCCGGTAGCGGACCAGCGTGGTGAGGGCGTGCACCCCGTCGCGCCAGGCGAATTTCGTCCCTTCGGATGGGTCGCGCCCGGTGTAGGAGACCGGCACCTCGTAGATGCGGTGCCCGCGCCGCAGGACCTTGGCCGTGATCTCGGGCTCGAAGTCGAAGCCGTCGGATTCGATGGTGATGCCGTCGAGGACGCGGCGGTCGAAGAGCTTGTAGCAGGTCTCCATGTCCGACAGTGTCGAGCGGTACAGGACGTTGGCCGTCAGGGTCAGCAGGCGGTTGCCCAACCACTGAGTCGGTCGCATGGCGCGCCGCTCGCCGGTGAAGCGGCTCCCGTAGACGACCTCGGCCTTTCCCTTGAGGACCGGGTCGAGCAGGCGCGGCCAGTCGTCGGGGTCGTACTCGAGGTCGGCGTCCTGGATGAGCACGAGCTCGCCCCGGGCCGTCGCCACACCGGTGCGCACCGCCGCCCCCTTGCCTCGGTTGTCCTTGTGCGTCACCACCCGCACCGTGGAGTCCTGCAGCGCGGAGAGCACCTTGTCGGTCCCGTCCGTCGAGCCGTCGTCCACCACGACCACCTCGAGCTGCAGCGGCAGGTCGACGGCGCGGATGCGGCGCAGGATCTCGGCCACGGTGTTGCGCTCGTTGTAGACGGGGACGATGACCGACAGCGTGCGGAACACCGGCGCCGCCGCCACGCTCTCCGCCGGGACCACCCGGGCCGCCACCGCCGGTGCGGGCGCGGCGGTCTCGGCGGGCGCGGCGGGCGCGGCGGTCTCGGCGGGCGCGGCGGTCTCGGCGGGCGCGACGGTCTCGGCCGGTGCGGCGGTCTCGGCCGGTGCGGCGGTCTCGGCGGGCGCGACGGCGCCCTTGCGGGTGCCG
Source organism: Acidimicrobiales bacterium (assembly GCA_035531755.1). Lineage (NCBI taxonomy): Bacteria > Bacillati > Actinomycetota > Acidimicrobiia > Acidimicrobiales > Acidimicrobiales bacterium. The sequence goes on from DATKSK010000036.1 coordinate 52,709, forward strand.
TTGTGCTTGACGCGGGCGTTCACGTCGCGGGCGCTCACCGTGCGGACCTCCGAGCCGGCCTGTCGTTGCTGCGGCGGCGGCGCACCGACCGGCGCGCCCGGCCACCTCCTCCCATCATGGCCGAGGCCCGACGCCTTCCGGGGTGCCGGCGGAGAAGAATTCGGCCGTGCGTCGTAGGCCCTCCTGGAGGGTGACGACCGGCTCCCACCCGAGCTCCCGGCGGGCCACCGAGATGTCGGGCCGCCGCCGGGTGGGGTCGTCGACGGGGAGGGGCTCGTGGACCACGGGCGAGGAGGACCCCGTCAGGGCCAGCACGGCGTGGGCCAGCTCCAGCACGGTGAGCTCGGCGGGGTTGCCGATGTTGACCGGCCCGGTGAGGCCCGAGTCGAGCAGCGCCAGGATCCCGGCCACCTCGTCGTCGACGAAGCACAGGCTCCGGGTCTGCGACCCGTCGCCGTACACCGTCAGGGGACGCCCCTCGATGGCCTGGACCAGGAAGTTCGAGACGACACGCCCGTCACCGGGCCGCAGGCGCGGGCCGTAGGTGTTGAAGATGCGGACGATCCCCACGTCGGTGCCCTTGGCCCGCCGCCAGGCCATGGTGAGCGCCTCGGCGAAGCGCTTCGCCTCGTCGTAGACGCTGCGCGGCCCCACGGGATTGACGTTGCCCCAATACGTCTCGGGCTGCGGGTGCACCGTCGGGTCGCCGTACACCTCGCTCGTCGACGCCAGGAGGAACCTCGCCCCGTGCTCGGCGGCCAACGTCAGCGCGTGCCGCGTCCCCTCGCTGCCGACGGCCAGGGTCTCCAGGGGGCGCTCGAGGTAGTCGGGCGGCGAGGCCGGGCTGGCGAAGTGCAGGACGGCGTCGACCGGGCCGGTGACGGGCAGGCCCTGGCTGACGTCCGCCACGACCAGCTCGAAGCCGGGCGTGCCATCGAGGGCGGCCACGTTGTCGACGACCCCGGTGGACAGGTCGTCGACGGCGACGACGCTGTCGCCGCGCGCCACCAGCGCCTCGCACAGGTGCGATCCCAGGAACCCGGCCCCGCCGGTGACCACCACCCGCTGCGACGTCCCGGGGCCGGGCCTCGCCGGGGCCCGTCCCGGTGCCGCGTCGCCGGCTGGTGCCGCGCCGCCGGCTGGTGCCGCGTCGCCGGCTGGTGCCGCGTCGCCGGCTGGTGCCGCGCCGCCGGCAGGCACTCGCGCTCCCGGGTCGGTCACGGGCGCCCCACGCCGACGTAGGTGAAGCCCAGGCGCCGCATGGCGGCCGGGTCGAGCAGGTTGCGGGCGTCGACCACGTGCGGATCGGCGAGCAGGTCGCGGACCTTGGAGAAGTCGAGCCAGCGCAGCTCCTCCCACTCGGTCAGCACCACGACGCAGGAGGCACCCTCGCACACCGCATAGGCGTCGGGGAGGATCTCGACCGACGCGGGGAACTCGGGGATCGGGCCGTGCACGGTGGGGTCGAAGGCCCGGATGGTGGCGCCCTCGGCGACCAGCCGGCGCAGGATCTCCACGGCGGGCGAGTCGCGCCGGTCGTCGGTGCGCGCCTTGAAGGTGAGGCCCCACGCCGCCACGACCCGGCCCTGGAGCGATCCCCCCACAGCGGTGCGGATCTTGGTGGTGACCGAGGCCAGCTGGGCCTCGTTGGTCTCGATCGCCCCACGCAGCAGCGAGAACTCGTACCCCGACTGCTCGCCGATGTAGACGAGCGCCCGGGTGTCCTTCGGGAGGCACGAGCCGCCCCAGCCGGGCCCCGGGCGCAGGTAGTCGAAGCCGATGCGGTGGTCGTAGGCCATGCCGAGCAGCACGTCGCGCACGTCCGCGCCCACGGCCTCGCACAGGTTGGACACCGCGTTCACGAAGCTCAGCTTGGTGGCCAGGAAGGCATTCGACGCGTACTTGATGGTCTCGGCGGTGGCGGCGTCGGTGACGATCATCGGGGCCTGGGTCGAGGCGAACAGCGACCCGACGCGCGCCGCCGCCGCCTGGTCGTCGGCGCCCACCACGATGCGGTCCGGGTGCAGGGCGTCGTGGATGGCGGTCCCTTCGCGCAGGAATTCGGGGTTCGACACCACGGCCACGTCGGGCCGGTCGAGCAGCTGTTCGACGAGGTGGGTCGAGCCCACCGGCACGGTGGACTTGTTGACGACGATCGCCCCGTGCTCGAGGTGCGGGCCGATCTCGACGGCCACCGACTCGAGGAAGCTCACGTCGGCGGCCCCGTCGGCGCCCTGGGGGGTAGGGACGCACAGGAAGACGAACTGCACGCCCCGTACCGCGGCCGTGGCGCCCTGCACGAACTGCAGCCGGCCCGAGTCGAGCCCGGCGCGCAGGATCTCCCCGAGGCCGTCCTCGACGATGGTGGGCTCCCCGCTCGACAGGGTCGCCACCTTGGCGGGGTCCGACTCCCCGCACGCCACCTGGTAGCCCAGGTGCGCCAGGACGACGGCGGTGGTGAGCCCCACGTACCCGGCGCCGATGACGGCGGTGCGCACCTCGTGGGGTTCCGTGCCCTGCAGGCTCACCGTTCCTCCTTCACCGGCGCCCGCGACGCCGAGGCCGGCACCGGCACCGCCGCGGGGTGCAGCTCCGCCACCAGGCGCGCCAGGCCGTCGCGCCAGTCGGGCAGCAGCGGCATCCCGAGCAGCCGGAGCGCGCAGTTGTCGAGGGCGGAGTTGGCCGGGCGGGGGGCGGGGCGCGGCGGGTGGAGCTCCGCCGTGGCGATGGCCTCGACGCGGTCGGGGTCGTCCCCGGCCGCCTCCACCACGGCGCGGGCGAACCCGTACCACGACGTCACGCCGGCGTTGGTCACGTGGTAGGTGCCCGGGACACGGTCCGTGGCCAGCACCGCCAGCCTGCCGGCGAGATCGGCGGTGAAGGTCGGGCTCCCCCACTGGTCGTCCACGAACCGCAGCGGCCCGGGCCCGGCCGCCAGGCGCAGCACCGTGCCCACCATGTTGGCGCCGTGCGCGCCGCAGACCCACGACGTCCGCACCACCGTGGACCCCGGGTCGAGCTCGCCCTCGCCCGCCAGCTTGCTGCGCCCGTACACCGACAGGGGGTTGGTGGCGTCCCATTCCCGGTACGGCGTGGCCGACGTGCCGTCGAAGACGTAATCGGTCGACACGTAGGCGACGTGGGCGCCGATGCGGCGCGCCGCCTCGGCCACGTTCCGGGTGCCCAGGGCGTTGACGGCGAAGGCGCGGTCGGTGTCGTCCTCGCAGGCGTCCACGGCCGTCCACGCCGCGGCGTGCACCACGACGTCGGGGCGCAGCGCGTCGACGGCTGCCAGCACGGCATCGCGGTCGGCGACGTCGAGCCCGGCGTGGTCGGCCGCCACCACGTCGCACGGCGGTCGCGTGCCCAGGCGGCCCGTCGCCGGGTCGTCCGCCCTGCCGCCCGCGGGCACCCGGCCCTCGAGCGCGTCGACGACGTCTCTCCCCAGCTGGCCGCCCGCGCCGGTGACGAGGACCCTCATGGCCTCGACGGCTCCACCCGCTAGCGCGACTCGGGCGTGGCGGCGGAGGCGTCGCCCCACGACGTCTCGACCACCGGGGACCGGTCCAGCAGCGGCTCCCACCAGGCGCGGTTGTCCGCGTACCACCGCACCGTGTCGGCGAGGCCCTGCTCGAACTCGACGGTGGGCGCCCACCCGAGCTCCGTCGTGATCTTGGTGCAGTCGAGGAGGTACCGGCGGTCGTGGCCGGGGCGGTCGGGAACGATCTTCTTGAGCGACGACGGCTTACCCAGCGTGGCCAGCACGGCGTCGGCGATCTGCTCGATGCTCGCCTCGACGCCGCTGCCCACGTGGTAGGTCTCGCCGATGCGGCCGCGGTCGAGGACGGCTTCCACGGCACGGCAGTGGTCCACCACGTGGAGCCACTCGCGCCGGTTCTGCGTCGACTCGTACAGCGGCAGGGGCCGGTCGTCGAGAGCGTACGCGGTGAAGAGGGGGATCACCTTCTCGGGGAACTGGAAGGGGCCGTAGTTGTTGGAACAGTTGGTGATGGTGGCAGCCAGGCCGTAGGTCTCGCCGTAGGCGCGCACGGCGTGGTCCGCGCCCGCCTTGGAGGCGTTGTACGGGGTGCGGGGCCGGTAGGCGTCGTCCTCTTTGAACGCTTCGTCCGAGTCGAGGTCGAGGTCGCCGTACACCTCGCACGTCGAGATGTGGTGGAAGCGCACCACCTCGGCGAGCCGGGCGGCCTCCAGCATGGCCTGCGTGCCCAGCACGTTGGTCCGGAAGAAGCGGCCCGGGTCGAGCACCGCCAGGCTGTTGTGGGACTCGGCGGCGAAGTGGACGACGGTGTCGATGTCGTGCTCCCGCAGGGTGCGCAGGGCGAGCTCGACGTCGCACACGTCGCCGTGCACGAAGGCGATCCGGTCCTCCACGTCGGCGAGGTTGGGGCGGTTGCCGGCGTAGGTGAGGGCGTCGTAGGCCACCACGACGTCCCCGGGATGGCGCTCCACCCAGTAGCGCACGAAATTGGAGCCGATGAAGCCGGCACCGCCGGTGACGAGGACGTTCATAGCCTGGCAATCGTAGACCGGGGCAACGGGGTACCGGTCAGCCCGAGGTACGCAGGTGCACGACGTCGCCCGCCGCCACCGTCTTCAGGCAGGTGCCCACGTCCACGACCAGGTGGCCCTCCACGGTGATGTCGGCGGCGGTACCCGTGAAGTCCCCGTCGGAGCCCGACACGCGCACCACGCGCCCCAGGGTGGTGCAGCGGCGCCGGTACTCCCCGGCCATGGCCCGCCGGCCCTCGGCCGTCGCCAGGGCGGCCACCCGGGGCTCGAGCGCGACGAGCAGGTGGTCGAGCACGTCGGCGGGCGCCGGGTGCAGGCCGGTCTCGCGCCAGATGGAGGTGGCGGTCCGCAGGACCTCGTCATGCTCCGCCGACCCCGGGCCGTCGACGGCGGTCGTCTCGGGACCGGCACCCTCGGGTGGTGGCCAGCCGACGTTGAGGCCCAACCCGACCACCACCGCCGGGTGGGCGCCGGCCGCATCGGTCGCGGGCGGCGCGGGCGGTGCGGGCGGTGCGGGCTGCGTGGGCGGCACGAGGGGCGCGGGCGGCATCGGCTGCGTGGGCGGCACGAGGGGCGCGGGCGGGATCGACTCGGCCAGGATGCCGGCGAGCTTGCGGTCCCCGACGACCAGGTCGTTGGGCCACTTGAGCTGCGGCACGAGGCCGGCGGCCCGCTCGCAGGCGTCGGCGGCGGCGAGGGCCACGGCCACGGTGCACAGGTGCAGCTCCTCGACCGCCAGCGCCGGCCGCAGCAGCACCGACACGAGCAGGTTCGACCCGGCGGGCGCCTCCCAGCGGCGCCCGAGGCGCCCCCGGCCGGCGTGCTGGTAGTCGGCCACCACCACCACGCCCTCGGGCGCCCCCGCCCGCGCCTCGTCGAGCAGGTACCGGTTGGTGGAATCGATCTCGGCGAGCCGCCGCACGGAGGTGAACCGGGTCCCCGCCGGCCCGGCCGCGGCGCACATGGCACCTACCCTACGGCCCGTGCCAGTGTTGTGGTTTCCTCACGTGAAAGGCTCCGTGTGCTGCGCAAAGTCCTGATCGCCAACCGGGGAGAGATCGCCGTGCGGGTCATCCGCACGTGCCGCGAGCTGGGCGTCCCCACCGTCGCCGTGTACTCGGAGCTCGACCGCGACGCCCTCCACGTCCGCCTGGCGGACGAGGCGTACCCCCTGGGCGGCCAGAGCGCGGCGGAGAGCTACCTGAACACCGGCGCCATCCTGGACGCCATCACCCGCAGCGGCGCCGACGCCGTGCACCCCGGGTACGGCTTCTTCTCAGAGAACGCCGACTTCGCGCGCGCCATCTCGTCCTCCGGCGTGACCTTCATCGGGCCGCCGCCCGGGGCCATCGAGATCATGGGCGACAAGATCAGCTCGCGCCGCGCCGCCGAGGCGGCGGGCGTGACGGGGGTCCCGGGCCGGACCGAGCCGCTCACCGACCCATCCCAGGTGGCCGAGTTCGGCGCCGCCCACGGGTGGCCGGTGGCGATCAAGGCCGCCTACGGCGGTGGCGGGCGGGGCATGAAGGTGGTGTCGTCGCCCGACGAGGTGGCCGAGGCGGTCGAGTCCGCCCAGCGCGAGGCCCAGGCGTACTTCGGCCGCCCCGAGATCTACGTCGAGAAGTACCTCGACTGGCCCCGCCACATCGAGATGCAGGTGATCGCCGACACCCACGGCAACGCCCTGTGGCTCGGCGAGCGCGACTGCTCCCCCCAGCGCCGCCACCAGAAGCTCGTCGAGGAGAGCCCGGCGGCCGCCTTCCCCGACGAGGTGCGCCGGGCCATGGGCGAGGCCTCCGTCACGGTGGCCAAGGCCTGCGGGTACGTGAACGCCGGCACCGTGGAATTCCTCTACCAGGACGGCGAGTTCTTCTTCCTCGAGATGAACACCCGCCTGCAGGTGGAACACCCCGTCACCGAGCTCGTGACCGGGCTCGACCTCGTGGAGTGGCAGCTGCGCGTGGCCTCGGGCGAGCCGCTCGGCTTCACCCAGGACGAGGTGCAGCACAACGGGCACGCCATCGAGGTGCGGATCAACGCCGAGGACCCCGCCGGGGGGCGCTTCGTGCCGTCGCCGGGGACCATCACGGCCCTGCGGGCGCCGGGCGGGCCGGGTGTGCGCCTCGACGCCGGGTACGAGGCGGGCGACACCGTCAGCCAGTACTACGACAATCTCGTGGCGAAGCTGATCGTGTGGGGTCGGGACCGCGAGGCGGCCCGCCGCCGGATGCTGCGGGCGATCGACGAGACCGTGATCACCGGCGTGGCCACCACCCTGCCCGCCGACGTCGCCATCCTGTCGCACCCCGACTTCATCGAGGGCCGCCATTCAACCCGGTGGGTGGAGGACCGCCTCGACCTGTCGTCGCTGGTACCGGCCGCTCCGGCCGACCCCGGTCCCGCCGCCGGCCCGGGCGACCCCGCCGGCCCCCGCGTGCTGCGCGAGGTCACGGCGGAGGTCGACGGCCGGCGCTACGAGGTGCGGCTCTGGGTCCCCGACGTGGCGGCCACCGGCTCCGCACGCGGCGGCGCCCGCCCCCAGAAGCCCCGGGCCGCGGTGGCCGGGTCGGGGTCGGGCACGGTGGCCGTGCCGATGCAGGGAACGATCGTGAAGGTCCTGGTGGCCGAGGGCGACGAGGTCGAGATCGGCCAGACCGTGTGCGTGCTCGAGGCCATGAAGATGGAGAACGCCATCAGCGCCGAGAAGGCGGGGACGGTGAAGGAGGTCAAGGTGGCGGCGGGCGACTCGGTCGGGCCCGGCGACGTGATCGCCGTCATCGAGTGACCGGGGCCGGCCCCGCGGGCGCGGACGGCGCCAAGGCCGCGGCGCGCCGGGTGGTCGACGAGCGCCGCAGCGCCCTGGTGGCGCTCAGCCGGGCCGTGCACGACGAGCCCGAGCTGTGCTTCGAGGAGGTGCGCGCCGCCGAGCGCCTGTCGGACGCCCTCGACGAGGCCGGCTTCGCCGTGGCGCGCGGCGCCTACGACCTGCCCACCGCCTTCGAGGCCCGGGCCGGCACGGGGCCGCTGTCCATCGTCATCTGCGCCGAGTACGACGCCCTGCCGGCGGTGGGCCACGCCTGCGGGCACAACCTGATCGCGGCGTCGGCGCTCGGCGCGGGGATGGCGCTCGCCGGCATGGCCGACGACCTCGGCCTCACGGTGACGGTGCTCGGCACGCCGGCCGAGGAGGGCGGCGGGGGCAAGGTGTTCCTCCTCGAGCGGGGCGCCTTCGCCGGCGCCCACGCGGCCATGATGGTGCACCCGTGGCCCGAGGACCGGCTCGAGGCCACCTGCCTGGCGGTCGACCACGTCGAGGTGCGCTACACGGG
>DATKSK010000037.1 GCA_035531755.1 Acidimicrobiales bacterium
TCCATGGGCGGCCGACGCCTCAGTGCCCCGATCGTCGGCATCAGCGCCGACAACGCCACCGGGGGTTACTGGCTGGTCGGGTCCGACGGTGGCATCTTCTCGTTCGGGGCCCCCTTCCTCGGCAGCACCGGGGGTGTCCACCTGAGCCAACCCGTGAACGGGATGGCTTCGGTCGCTGACGGGCAGGGCTACTGGCTGGTCGCGTCCGACGGGGGGATCTTCTCCGAGGGGAGTGCTCCATTCCGCGGATCGATGGGTGGAACGAAGCTCAACGCCCCCGTCGTGGGCATGGCGCCCGATCCCCTCACCGGCGGCTACTGGTGCGTGGCTTCCGACGGCGGCGTGTTCAGTTTCGATGCTGGTTTCTACGGCGCCGGGTAAAGCGCGGGGTCCCGGCTCCGATCCATCGGTGGCCCTCGATCACGACCCGTCCGAATCGCTCCGGGCGCACGAGTCACCGTCCTGACCGGGTGGGCCCACCCGCTGAACCGCCATCACCCCGTGCGCCTCGCCGCGGGGCGTCACGCGCCGGTCGGTGGGTCCGCGGCGCGGCGCGCCCTGCGGCGACCGATGCGCACCAAGGCGCCGCCCGCCGCCACGAGCACGGAGGCGAAGCCCGCGCTCTGCACGACGTCGGTCCCCGTGAAGGGCAGGCCGCCCGACGACGGGGTGGCCTGGCGCGGGCTGACCGGCCCCGGGGCCGGTGACACGGGCTCGCCGGGGCTCGGCACGTCGATCGTCGAGCCAGGGACCGGGCCCGGGGCACATCCCGTGTAACAGGCCTGGTCCGCGAACGCCGGGAGCGCAACCGCGAGCGGCAGCGCGCCGGCCAAGGCGACGGTGACGATGAGCCTTCTGACCATTGCGCCAGACGCTAACCGGCATGGAGCCCTTCATCGCGTCTTTGCGCGTCCGCGGCCGGGGTGCGCTGTCGCAGGATCGTGATCTCGACCGCGGGCGACCGCGGGCTGGTTCCCCGAAAGGACGACCGCCGGCTGATCCCCCGACGGGGGATCAGCCTCCCCGATAGAAAAATCAGCCGAGGTCGACGATGGAGGCGTTGGGGAGGTCGTTGGCGGTCGACCGTGGAAGGTGGCGCTGCCGAACGCGAACACCCCGCCGTCGGAGGCCACCAACCAGTAGCCCCCGCCGTCGGGCAGCGGGCGCACCCCGACGACGGGCGCTGCCAGGGGAAGAGCCGCCGCCGCCGCCGCCGCCGACTCGTCCACGGCGTCGAAGGCGCCGGCCGGGATCGACGTCAGCTCGTCGACGGGCACCCGCGGCGGCCGGGTCGAGCCTCCTACGGGCCCAGCGCCACCAGCGAGCCGTTGGCGACCGGGACGTACACGACCCCGTCGGCGACCGTGCACTCCCCCTGGATGGAGGACGCCGCCTTGTAGCTGTACAGGGTCTTGCCGGTCGAGGCGTCGGCGACCACGAGCGTGCTGCCCACCCCTTCGAGGACGAGGCCCGGAACCGCCGTCATCCCCGCGAACAGGGAGGTCGACTGGCAGCTCCGCCAGACAAAGGCCCCGGTGGCCGGGTCCATGGCATCGAGGCTGCCCTTGCAGGTGGCCCCGTTGATCGTCGTGCTCCCCCCGCCGATGTACAAGGTGGTGCCGTCGAACGCCGCCGACACGATGGAGCTCGTCGCCGGTGACCCGCTCGCCTTCGCCACCTGCGTCTGCCACACGGGCCCGCCGGCGACGTTGCTGCGGTCGAAGGCGTAGAAGACGCCGTTCTTGTCGACCGCGCCGACGAGGAGCGTCGCCTTGCCCCCGACGGTGGCGTCGAACAGCGTGGGCGTGCTCCCGAAGTCGGCATCGCCGGCGGCCTGGACAGCCGCCGGGACGGTCCACGACGACAGGACGGCCAGATCGCTCGCCCGGAACTTGACCATGGCCGGAGCCAGGTTGGCGCCCGGCTTCCCGCAGGACGCCGGGTTCCCGGTGTCGACATAGACGCTGGCGTCGGTCGCATCGATCGTGGGAGATCCCCAGACGCCGCCGCCGACGCAGCCGTTCGGCACGAGGTTCGCGGTGTGGAGGATGCTCCCCGTGGTGGCGTCGAGGGCGAGCAGCCTGCCCTGGACGAGCGGACAGTCGCCGAAGGAGGCGACGCCGATGTAGATGACGCCGTTGTCGAGGGCGGGCGAGTCCCACAGGAAATTGTCCGGCGACGAGCCCAGCCTCGTCTGCCAGATGATCGCCCCCGTCTCGGCGTTGAGGGCGTAAAAGACCCCGCTGCCGCCGCCTACGTACATCACCGGGCTCCCGTTCACCGTGGCGACCACAGGGGTGCTGGTCGGGCCGGCCGTGGCCGGTGAGCAGTTGTCGCTCGCCGGCGGGGTCGTGGTGCCGAGGTTCGTCTTCCACACGTCGTGGCCGTTGAGGTCGGTGCCGTGCTCGTTGCCGGTCCAGTCCGACCAGTACACCATGGAGCCGAACACGATCGGCTGCGCAAAGCTCCCCCCGCCGCCGGCATCGGTCCAGTGCACCTTGAGCGCGGCCGCATTGGCCGGCCCGAGCGCCGTCTCCGCCGGGTAGTAGCCCGTGCGGCCGTTGTCGCCGCGGTAGGTCGCACTCTGGGAAGACGCTCCGCCGCCAGCGGACCCTCCGCCAGCGGACCCTCCGCCAGCGGACCCGCCGCCAGCGGACCCTCCGCCCGACGAGCCACCGCCCGACGAGCCACCGCCCGGGGACGTGGCGGGACCGGCGGTGCCCGTCGCCATGCCCACCACCGGTGCGTTCAGGTGCTGGTCGCCCATGGAGCCGTCGAAGGGAGCGTCGAAAGCGAAGACGCCCCCGTCCGCGGCGACCTCCCAGTAGCCGCCGGTCTGCGCGTCGTAGGCCATGCCCACCACCGGTGCGTTCAGGTGCTGGTTGCCCATGGAGCCGTCGAAGGGAGCGTCGAAAGCGAAGACGCCCCCGTCCGCGGCGACCTCCCAGT
>DATKSK010000038.1 GCA_035531755.1 Acidimicrobiales bacterium
ACGCGGCGTTGCTGCGTCAGGCTTTCGCCCATTGCGCAAGATTCCCCACTGCTGCCTCCCGTAGGAGTCTGGGCCGTGTCTCAGTCCCAGTGTGGCTGATCGTCCTCTCAGACCAGCTACCCGTCGGTGCCATGGTAGGCCGTTACCCCACCATCAAGCTGATAGGCCGCGAGCCCCTCCCAAAGCGGAATCCATTTCCTCACCAGGCCATGAGACCCGGTGGGGGTATCCGGTATTAGCTCCGGTTTCCCGGGGTTATCCCGGTCTTTGGGGCAGGTTGCTCACGTGTTACTCACCCGTTCGCCACTAGGTCTTCACCAGTGTTGCCACCGGATGGACCTCGTTCGACTTGCATGTGTTAGGCACGCCGCCAGCGTTCGTCCTGAGCCAGGATCAAACTCTCCGTCGAGATCTCCGCACCCACCTCCGGGCACCCGAACCGAAGCGCGGGGGCGTCGAGGGCGGAAGCGACGATCTGGAGAGCCGGCTTGGGGCTGACTTCCCCCAGTTGCCGACTGGCACAGCACGGTTGTTGTTGTCCGTGACAGTGCTTAATTTCTGTGCACAACCGTCCGGCACGCCGAAGCGCACCGGTGCGGTTGCCCGCACTGGCTTTTGGCTCTCACTGTTCCGTTTTCAAGGAGCGACGCGGCACGCACCGTGTGGCGTTGGTGCCGAGCACCCGCGGTTGGTCTCCCAACCGGGGGTTCATCATCGTACCGGTGCGGCCCGGAGGTGTCAAAGGCGCCTGCCGGGGCACCGGCGGGCCCGTGCTGCACCCGCCGGGGGCAGGATACCGCCCCCGGCGGGGTACGTCTCCCCCGGCGTCGCCGACGACATGACCCACCGGGTGCGCAGCGACCGATCCGTTCCTCGACGGGACCCGACGGTCACCGCCGGTGGACGGCCGGCCGCGCTCGGGCCCTCGACACGTTGGGGTCGCCCGGCACCCAGAGCCGCCACGGCAGGTCGGCGGCCTGGCGGATGCCCACCCGGCCCGAGACCCCGGGCGTCGCCGGGGGTGGCACCCCGTCGTCGACGAGCCGCAGCCCGCCCCGGCCCGTGACCAGGTCGGCGCCGTCCTCGTCGCGCCCGATGCCCATGGCCTGGCACAGCCGCGCCGGGCCGCTCGCCAGGTCACGGTCGCAGGCCGACCTGGAACCCGACCCGGACCCCGGTGCCGGACGGCCGCCCCGTCCGGCCGCCCACGCCGTGCGGGCGGCCCGCATCTCCTCGAGCCCGTCGACGGGAGCCAGGGCACGCAGGAGCACCGCCCCGGCCACGCCCTCGGGCATGCACACGACGTTGGCACAGAAGTGCATGCCGTAGGTGAAATAGACGTAGAGCCGCCCGGGGGGGCCGAACATCGTGGCGTTGCGCGCCGTGCGGCCCCGGAAGGCGTGCGAGGCCGGATCCTCGCCGCCCCGGTACGCCTCCACCTCCACGATCCGGCCGGCGCGCCCGCCCCGCACCAGCAGCTTGTTGAGCAGCACCGGCGCCAGCACCAGGGGGTCGACCTCGTAGAACCCCCGCGGCAACGGCACGCGGCGGGCCCGGGCGGCTGCGGCGCTCACGTCTCCTTGGACGGGCCCGGGGCCCCGCGGCGCCCGCCGCCACCCCGCGCCCGCGGCTTGCCCCCGCCCGGCCTGGCGCCGCCCGGCTTGCCGGCGCCGGGCCTGGCACCCCCGGAGCCGCCGGCGTCACCCGCACCATCGCCCGGCCCGCCGACCCCGCCGACCCCGCCGACCCCGCCGACGACCCCGCCGGCACCACCTCCGCCAACCACACCACCGACGCCCCCCGCACCACCGACGCCGGCGCCACCGGCCACGCCACCGCTCAGGCCGTGGGCACCGCCCCCCATCACGTGGGCGGCCGCGGCGGCGTGGGTCACGCGCTGGCGATCCAGGTCGAGACGCACACGGAACCGTTCCAGCTGCACGGCCACCGGCTTCGGCCCCGCACCCCCCGGAGAGGTCCGGCGCGTCACGGCCACCCCGGGCTCGAGCAGTCCGAGGGCGTCGGTGCCGAGCGCGGGGTGCGACTGCACGAGCTCGGCCAGCGGCACGCCGCGCTGCAGCGAGTCGCGCACCAACGAGCCCACCACGGCGTGCGCCTGGCGGAAGGGCGTGCCCCGCTCCACCAGCCACTCCGCCAGGTCGACGGCCGCGGCGGCGGGACCGTCAGCCGCTTCGCGCATCCGGTCGGTGTCGAAGTGCGCCGTGCCGAGCATCCCCGTGACGGCGGGCAGTGCCCGCGTCACCTGGTCGACGGCGTCGAACAGCGGCTCCTTGTCCTCCTGCAGGTCGCGGTTGTACGCGAGGGGCAGCCCCTTGAGCGTCGCCAGGATCCCGGCCACGTGCCCGATGAGGCGGCCCGTCTTGCCCCGGGCGAGCTCGGCCACGTCGGGGTTCTTCTTCTGGGGCAGCATCGAGCTCCCCGTGGCGTAGGCGTCGTCGAGGACGAGGAAGCCGAACTCCTCGCTCGACCACAGCACGAACTCCTCCCCCAGGCGCGACAGGTGCACGCCGAGGAGTGCGAGGTCGAAGAGGGCCTCGGCCACGAAGTCGCGGTCCGACACGGCGTCGAGGGAGTTCTCGAACCGGCTCCCGAAGCCGAGGTCGCCGGCCACCGCCTCGGGGTCGAGGGGCAGCGACGACCCGGCCAGGGCCCCGGCCCCGAGCGGGCTCACGTCCATGCGCACCACGCTGTGCAGCACCCGGTCCACGTCGCGCGCCAGCGCCCACCCGTGCGCCAGCAGGTGGTGCGACAGCAGGACCGGCTGGGCGCGCTGCATGTGGGTGTACCCGGGCAGGTAGGCGTCACCGGCCTCCACCGCCCGGCGAAGCAGGGTCTCCTGCAGTTCGATCACGGCCGCCGCCACGTGCAGCAGCTCCCGGCGGGTGTACAGGCGCAGGTCGGTGGCGACCTGGTCGTTGCGGCTCCGACCGGTGTGGATCTTCGCCCCGACGTCGCCGGCGAGCTCCGTCACCCGTCGCTCGACGGCAGTGTGGATGTCCTCGTCACCCGCCTGGAAGACGAAGATCCCCGACGCCAGCTCCTCCTCCACGCGGTCGAGCGCGGTCAGGAGGATCGCGGACTCCCCGTCCTCGAGCACTCCCGCCCGGGCCAGGCCCCGCACGTGGGCACGCGATCCCGTGAGGTCGTCGCCCGCCAGCCGCCGGTCGAAGGGCAGGCTCACCGTGAACGCCATGACCTCGTCGGCGGTGCCGCCGAGGCGCCCCTCCCACAGGGTCATGTCGGGCCTCCCGGCGCACCGGCGGCTCCGGTGGCACCCGCAGCACCGGCGTCGTCACCGGGCTGGCGCGGGACGCCCTGGCGCGCCGCCCACGTGGCCACGCCGAGGCCCCACAGGCGCACGAACCCCTCGGCATCGGCGTGCTCGAAGGTGTCGGCGGCGTCGTAGGTGGCGAGCCCGTGGTCGTAGAGCGACACGGGGCTGCGCCGGCCCGTCACCATGCAGCTGCCGGGCGACAGCGCCAGGCGGACCTCACCGGTGACGTGGCGCTGCGTCGTGGCGAAAAAGGCGTCGAGGGCCTCCTTGAGCGGTGAGAACCACAGGCCGTCGTAGACGAGCTCGGCCCAGCGGGGCTCGAGGCGCGCCTTCTCGTGGGCCACGTCGCGCTCGAGCGTGAGGTCCTCCAGGTCGGAGTGCGCCATCACCAGCGCCAGCGCGGCCGGGCATTCATAGGTCTCGCGGCTCTTGATCCCCACGCGGCGGTTCTCGACCATGTCGATGCGGCCCCAGCCGTACGAGCCGACGACCGCACCGACCTCGGCGATCAGGGCGGGCAGGGCGAGCTGCCGGCCGTCCACCGACACCGGGACGCCGGCCTCGAACCCGATCACCAGGTCCCGCGGCTCGACAGCCGTCGGGCGCGTGAGGGTGAAGACGTCAGGGGGCGGCGCCGCCCAGGGGTCTTCGAGCGCGCCGCACTCGATGGCCCGGCCCCACAGGTTCTCGTCGATCGAGTACAGCTTCTCCTTCGTCGCCTCCACCGGGATGGAGTGGCGCGCCGCGTACACGATGCAGTCCTCGCGCGTCATGCCCCACGTCCGGGCGGGCGCCAGGATCTCGAGGTCGGGGGCCAGCGTGCGCGTCCCCACCTCGAACCGGACCTGGTCGTTCCCCTTGCCCGTGCAGCCGTGGGCCACGGCGTCCGCCCCGTGCCGGCGCGCCTCGGCGACCAGATGGCGCACGATCACCGGCCGAGACAGCGACGACACCAACGGGTACTTGCCCTCGTACAGGCCGTTGGCGGCGATGGCCGGAGCGACGTAGTACTCCGCCATCTCGGCGCGGGCGTCGATGACGACGGACTCCACGGCGCCGGTGTCGAGGGCGCGTCGCCGCACCGACTCGAAGTCGCCGCCCTGGCCGACGTCCACGGCCACGGTCACCACCTCGACCCCGAGCTCCTCCTGCAGCCACTTCACCGCGACGGAGGTGTCGAGGCCTCCGCTGTAGGCCAGCACCACTCGCTTCGCCATCACCGTGCTCCGTTCGTTCCTGCGCCGTTGGTCCCCGCCAGCCCGGCGATCCGCTGGGCGACCACGGCGCCTCCGTGGTCCTCGGCCGCCACCACGAGGACCGTATCGTCCCCCGCCACCGTGCCGATCACGCCCTCGAACCCGCTGCGGTCGAGCGCCGAGCCCACCACGTGGGCCGACCCCGGGGGCGTACGCAGCACCACCAGGTTGGCCGAATGCGTGACCTCCACCACCCACTCCCCCAGGACGCGCCGCAGGTGGTCCTCGGGCGCCACCTGCCGGGCGGGCAGCTCCGGGAGGGCGTAGACGCTCTCGCCCCCCGCCACGCGCACCTTCAACGCGCCCATCTCCTCGAGGTCGCGCGACACCGTGGTCTGCGTGGCCTCCACACCGTCGGCCGAGAGCAGCGCCACCAGCTGGGCCTGGCTCGTGACCGCGTGGGTCTCGAGCAGCCGGGTGATGCGATGCTGGCGCTGGGGCTTGCCGAGCTTCACCGCGAGCCGTCCCCGCCCGGGCCCAGGAGCCAGGCGAGCAGCCCCCGCACGGCATGCATGCGGTTGGCGGCCTGACGCCACACCACGCTGCGGGGCCCCTCGAGCACCCCGGCGCTGATCTCCTCGCCGCGGTGCGCCGGCAGGCAGTGCAGGACCACGGCGTCGGGGGCGGCGTGGGCGAGCAGGTCGTCGTCGACGGTGAAGCCGGCGAACGCCGTGCGCCGCAGGGCGGCCTCCTCCTCCTGGCCCATCGACGTCCACACGTCGGTGTAGAGGGCGTCGGCGCCGCTGGCGGCCTCGGCGGGGTCCGACGTCACCTCGATGTCGCCACCCAGCGCGGCCACGCGGGCGAGGTCGTCACCGTCGGGGCCGTACCCGTCGGGCGACGCCGTGCGCAGGCGGATCCCCGTCATGGCCGCCGCCAGGGCGAGCGACCGCCACACGTTGTTGGCGTCGCCGACGTACGCGACCGTCCGGCCCTCGACGTCGCCGAAGACCTGGCGCAGCGTGAGCAGGTCGGCGAGGGCCTGACAGGGATGGGCGAGGTCCGACAGGAGGTTGACGACCGGCACCGCCGGGCCCGCCGTCTCTCCCGACGACCGCGTCTCTCCCGACAGATCCGACGGCGTCGCGTCCGCGCCGCCGTCGCGGGCGGCGTCGAGCGCGGCCGCCATGCGGACCAGGACGCCGTGGTCGACGACGCGGGCGCACACCACGGCGTGGTAGCAGGCCAGGGTGCGAGCCACGTCTTCGGCCGTCTCGCGTTCGTCGATACCGACCTCGGCGCCCTGGACGTAGACGGGGTGACCGCCGAGCGCCACCACGGCGAGCTCCGTGGAGCTGCGCGTCCGGGCGGAGGGCTTCTCGAACACCAGCGCAGCACCCCTGCCCGCCAGCACTCTGGGCACCTCGGCCACCGGGAGCGCGGCGGTGGCGAGGACGTCGTCGAGCTCGTCGCACGACAGGTCGTCGATGTCGAGGAAATGGCGGGTCATACGGTTCGGGCCCCCTCGGCCGGGGCCGGCGCGCCGTGGACGTCCTCGAGCGCGGCGGCGAGGATCGCCAGGGCTTCGTCGATCTCGGCCTCGTTCACCAGCAGGGACGGAGCCAACCGGATGGTGTCGGGACGCGGGGCGTTGACCACGAGGCCCCGGGCCAGCGCGGCGGCGGTGACCTCTTTGGCCTCGTCGGCGCCGAGCGCGGCGCCGAGCAGGAGACCCGCCCCCCGCACGTCGTCGACCCCGTCGAGCGCTTCCAGCCCGGCGCGCAGCCGGGCACCGGCCCGGCGCGCCCGGGCCGGGACGTCCTCGGCCTCCATGACCGACAGGGTGGCGCGCGCCGCCGCGGTGGCGAGCGGCTGGCCGCCGAAGGTGCTGCCGTGGTCGCCCGGCGAGAACGCCGCCGCCACCTCGGCGCGCGCCCAGCACGCGCCCACGGGCACGCCGTTGCCGAGCGCCTTGGCCATGGTGACCACATCGGGCTCGATGCCCGCGTGCTGGAACGCGAACCACCGGCCGGTCCGCCCGAGGCCCGTCTGGATCTCGTCCACCATGAGCAGGATCCCCCGTTCGGTGCACAGCTCGCGGATCCCGCCGAGGTAGTCCGACGAGGGTGCGATGACCCCCGCCTCGCCCTGGATGGGCTCGACGAGCACCGCGGCGACGCGCGCCGGGTCGCAGACCGCGTCGAGGGCGTCGAGATCGTCGTAGGCCACGTGCTCGAAGCCCTCGGGCATGGGCGCGAACGGCGCGTGCTTCAGGGGCTGGCCGGTGGCGTGCAGCGTCGCCAGCGTGCGGCCGTGGAAGGCGTCCCACGTGCTGATCACGACGTGGCGCCCCGGGCCGGCCCACTTGCGGGCGAGCTTGAGGGCGCACTCGTTGGCCTCGGCCCCCGAATTGGTGAAGAAGACCTGTCCCCCGGCGCGCCGCTCACCTCCCCCGACGAGCCGGTCGAGCGTGCCCGCCACCTCCGGCCCCACGGTGTTCCCGAAGAGATTCGACACGTGCAGGAGGGTGCGCGCCTGCGCGGCCAGGGCGTCCGCCACGACCGGATGCGCGTGGCCGAGCGACGTCACCGCCAGTCCCGACAGGAAGTCGAGGTAGCGCCGGCCGTCGACGTCCCACAGCTCCGAGCCCGACCCCCGCGCGAAGGTGACGGGCGGGTCGGCGTAGGTGTGCATGAGGGCGCTGCGGTCGGGCCCGGTGCTCACGCCGCCACCCCGCCCGTCTCCGCCGATACCATCGTCCCCACCCCGCGGTCGGTGAACACCTCGAGCAGCAGGGCGTGGGGCACGCGGCCGTCGAGGATGTGGGCCCGCGCCACCCCGGCGCGCACCGCCCGGGCACACGCCTCGGCCTTGGGGATCATGCCCGACGAGGCCGCGCCCGAGGTGACCATGGCGTCGAGCTCGTCCACCGACACCGTCCGCAGCAGCGAGCCGGGGTCGGTGGGGTCCGAGCGCAGCCCCTCGACATCGGTGAGGAACACGAGCTTCTCGGCGTGCAGGGCGGCGGCGATGGCACCGGCCACGGCGTCGGCGTTGATGTTGTAGGTCTGCCCCTTGGCGTCACCCGCGATCGTCGCCACCACGGGAATGAGCCCCTGGGCCAGCAGCCGCTCGAGGATCGACGGGTCCACCACCTCGACGTCGCCGACGAAGCCGAGCGCGGCGTCCCGGGCGGTGGCGGTGATCATGTTGGCGTCCTCGCCCGACAGGCCCACGGCCAGCGACCCGTGGACGTTCATGGCCGACACGATCTCGCGGTTGACCTTCCCGACGAGCACCATGCTGGCGATCTCGAGCGTCTCGGCGTCGGTCACGCGCATGCCGTCGCGGAATTCCGGGACCTTGCCCAACCTGGCCATCATGTCGCCGATCTGGGGGCCGCCACCGTGGACGACGACGGGCAGCATGCCCACGGAGCGCATGAGGACCACGTCCTCGGCGAACGAGGCCAGGGCGTCGGACTCACCCGGCAGGGCCTCCCCGGCGACCCCGGCGGGTGCCAGGGCGTTGCCGCCGTACTTCACCACGACGATCTTCCCCCAGAAGCGCAGGATGTACGGGAGCGCCTCCACGAGGATGGCGGCGCGCTGGGAGGGAGCGAGGTCAGCCGCGCTCACGACGTCGTCCTGTTCTCGTCGATGTAGCCGTAGCCCAGGTCGGTCGTGAGCACGGCGGCGGCACCGGGGCCCAGCCCGAGGTCGCAGCGCAGCTCGAGGGCGCGTCCCGCCATGTGGGCGCGCACCGTCGCCTCGTCGTGCGCCACCGCGACGCCCTGGCGGCACACGGCCACGCCCCCGTACGACACCTCCACCCGGTCGAGATCGAAGGTGACGCCGGCCGAGCCCAGCTCGCTCACGACCCGTCCCCAGTAGGGGTCCTCCCCGTTGAGCGAGCACTTCACGAGCTGGGACTCCGCCACCTTGCGCGCGGCGCGGTGCGCCTCGTCGTCGGACGCCGCGCCCGTCACCACCACGTGGGCGAGCTTGGTGGCGCCCTCGGCGTCGGCCGCCATCATGCCGGCGAGCTCCGCGCAGGCCTGGGCCAGCGCGTCGGCGAGCACCGACGGTGCCGGCGCCGTCCCGCTCGCCCCGCTGGCCAGCGCGAGGACGGTGTCGTTGGTCGAGGTGCAGCCGTCGACGCTCAACCGGTTGAACGATCCCCCCACGGCCTCGCGCAACGCGTCGGTGAGTGCCGCCGGCTCGCACCGGGCATCGGTGGTGAGCACCGCGAGCATGGTCGCCATGTTCGGGGCGAGCATGGCCGCGCCCTTGGCCATGCCGCCGACGGTGAAACCGGCTGCGTCCACGGCCACCTCCTTGCGCATGGTGTCGGTGGTCATGATGGCGGTGGCGGCGGCCTGCGCGGCCGACGGCCCGGCGGCGCGCGCCGCCACCAGCGCGGGGATGCCGCGCTCCACCGGCTCCATCGGGAGGGGGATGCCGATCAGCCCGGTCTGGCACACGAGCACCTCGTCGGGCGAAGCGCCGAGGCCCTCCCCCACCAGTGCGCACATCCGCCGGGCGCCGGCCACGCCCGGTGCGCCGGTGGCGGCGTTGGCGTTCCCGCTCGAGAGCACCACGGCCACGGCCCGGCCGCCCGTGGCCGAAAGATGGGCCCGGCTCACCTGCACGGGGGCGGCGGCGGCGCGGTTGTCGGTGAAGACGCCGGCGGCGGCCACGGGGCCCGCTGCCGACGCCACCAGGGCGAGGTCGGGCGCGCCGGACGCCTTGATGCCACACGCCACGCCGGCCGCCACGAAGCCCTTCGGCGCCGTCACGCTCACGGGTACATCCCGATCGTGGAGAGCCCCCGGTCCTCGGGCAGCCCGAGGGCGATGTTGGCGCACTGCACCGCCTGGCCCGACGCTCCCTTGACGAGGTTGTCGAGGGCGCACAGCACGAGCACCCAGCCGGTGCGGGGGTCGACGCGCGCCGTGAGGTGGGCGCAGTTGGAGCCCTGCGTCGCCTTGGTGGAAGGCGACGCCTCGCTCACGAGGACGAAGGGCTCGTCGGCGTACGCGTCCTGCAGGATCCCGAGGACGTCCTCCGTCGTGGGCGCGTCGGCGGGGCGCGCGTAACACGTGGCCAGGATCCCCCGGTTCATGGGGGCGAGATGCGGCGTGAACAGCACGGTCGCGCCCGAGGCCTGCTCCATCTCCGGCGTGTGCCGGTGGCTCAGCAGGCCGTACGCGGTGAAGTCCTCGTCGACGGTCGTGAAATGCGTGGCGTGGGTGGCCGCACGCCCGGCGCCCGACACGCCACTGGCGGCGTCGACCACCACGCCGGTCGGGTCGATCGCACCCGCCCGCACCAACGGCGCCAGCGCCAGCGCCGCCGCCGTCGGGTAGCAGCCCGGGGCGGCCACGAGACGGGCCCCCTGGAGCTCTGCACGGAACAGCTCCGGCAGCCCGTAGGCGAAGTCGGCCAGCAGGCCCGGGGCGGCGTGCTCGTGGCCGTACCACTGCGGATAGGCGCCCGGGTCGCGCAACCGGAAGTCGGCGGACAGGTCGACCAGCACCCCGACCCGGCCCACGAGGTCGGGCACGAGGGCCTGCGAGGTGCCGTGCGGCAGCGCCAGGAACACGAGGTCCAGGCCCGCCAGGTCCTCCACCCCGACCACCGAGAGCTCGAGCCCCGGATAGGCGACGGCCAGCGAGGGGTACAGGGCCCCGACGAGCCGGCCGGCCTGGCTGTCGGCCCCGGCGAGGACGACCTCGAGGTCGGGATGGCCGGCACACAGGCGCAGGAGCTCCGCCCCCGTGTACCCCGACGCCCCCGCGATCCCCACCTTCACCCGCAAGAAAATACAGATCTCTGCATGGATATGCAAGCTCCCGGCGTCTCCATGCCGAGGCGGCCCGTTCCCTCGGTGCGACCACGAAAGAGGTATTTGACAGGTTTTCATGAGTTTTCGTAGACTCTCCTCATGGAGGTCGAGGTGGCCACGGTGCTCGAGGCGGCCCCGGGATTCGTGAGCCGGTACCTCGAGCTGGCCGAGGCGGCCGACGGTGACCCCGGCGCCCCGGCGGCGTTCACCGAGCTGGCCGACTACGTGGCCGAGCTCGCCGCCCGGATCGAACGCTTCCGACCCGCCCTGGCCGGGTGCCTCGCCGCCGTCGAAGCCGTGACCGGCACGTCCGAGGATGCCGACGAGCTTGTGGCCTGGGCCTTCCTGGACTCGCTGTCGCCCGAGGACCGTCGGCGGCTGGCCCCGTGGTTCGGGCCGCGTACCCGCGCCCTGCTCGAGGACGTCGACGGCGGGGACGTCGGCGCTTCCCTGGGCGCCGAGGAGCCCCGCCCCGGCTGACACCGATGACCCCCGGATGAGGGGCCCACGCCGGGCCCGGATGTGGGGTCAGGGACCGGCGCCGTCGACCCACCCGAGCGCGGCCCGCAACGCAGGCGGGATCTCGACCTTGCCCGAGCCGTCGGTGCCGACCGCCACGTACACGGTGCGCCCGGCGGCGACGGCGCGGGCCTCTGACATGACGTCGAACCGCAGCGTGAACGACGTCCGTCCGATGTGGGCCACGCCCACCTCCACCGCCGCGGGATCGCCGTATCCCAGCGGCCCGAACCAGTCGATCTCGGTGTGCACCACCTGGACGTCGACGCCGGTGTCGAGCATCTCGCCGTACGGCAGGCCGCCCTCGGCGAGGAAGGCCGTCATGGCGTCGTCGAAGTACGCCAGGTACCACATGTTGAACACGACACCCTGCGTGTCGACCTCCAGGTAGCGGACGTCGACGGGGAAGATGAACGGCTCGGGCCGCGCCATGCCCGAGTCTCGCACGTCGACCCTCGACTTCGACGCCCGCTTCGCCCCGCGGCTATATCTGGTCGCCATGCCGGGACCCATCCGCGTCGCCGACCGTGCCGACACCGCGCCGCTGGCAGCCAGCCTGGCGCGCGCCTTCTTCGACGACCCGGTGATGTCGTACCTCATCCCCGACGAGCCCACGCGCCGCCGCCGGGTGGCGGCATTCTTCGAGGCGGCCCTCGCGAACCAGCACCTCCCCCACGGCGCGTGCTATACGGACACCGACCGGGCGGGCGGCGCACTCTGGGACCCGCCGGGGCACTGGAAGATGAGCCTCGGGCAGATCGTCCGGGGCGCTCCCAAGATGATCGGCGCATTCGGCCGCAACGTGCCCAGGGCGCTGCGGCTGCTCTCCACGGTCGAGCGCCGGCACCCCGACAACGACCACTGGTACCTGGCCGTCCTCGGCACGGATCCGGTGCACCAGGGCAAGGGCATCGGATCGGCCCTGCTGCGACCGATCCTCGACCGGTGCGACCACGAAGGTCTGGGGGCCTACCTGGAGTCGTCCAAGGAGCGCAACATCGCGTTCTACCACCGGCACGGTTTCTCGGTCACCGGGGAGATCGTCTTCCCCGGTGGCCCCACCGTGTGGCCCATGTGGCGCGACCCCCGCCCGCCCCAGGAGCCCTGACCGTCGGCTCGGAGTAGAGGGCCCGAGGCAGGGGACCCGAGATAGAGGGCCCAAGATAGAGGGCCCGAGATAGAGGACAAGGCCCCTGTCGGGCGCTCGGACCGCAATCCATGCTGGATCTTCATGAACTCCTCGGTGGATCGTCGGCGTCTGTGGAAGTCGGTCGGCGTCGCCGTCCCCGTGGTGCTCGTGGTCGCGCTGTCGGGCTGCTCGTCGACGAGCCCGACCCGCGCCGGCACCACCTCGACCACGTCGGCGTCCTCGTCCACGACGGCCGCGACCACCTCGACGACCGGGGTCACCCCCGTCACCGCGGCCGGCGGGACGGTGGCCACGGGCAGCGTCACGTGCACCAACGTCACCGGGACGATCACCTTCACCCCGCCCCTGACCAACTCCGGCACCAGCGCCGAGGCGACCCGCATCTCTCTGGCGGCCGCCGGTTGCACCACTGCCGGATCGACCGGCATCCAGGTGGCGAGCGGCACGGCGACGGCCACCATCACGAGCCCGACCAACGGCTGCGTCAGCCTGTTGAGCTCCAAGCCCGTCGTCGTGGCCGTGGCATGGAGCCCGAGCTCGATCCACGCCAGCGTGGCGTCGTTCGGGGGCTACGCCATCGTGACCGACGCCGCCCAGCACACGGGGTTCGGCCTGCCCAACGCCAAGGGCACCGCCAGCGTGGACGGATCGTTCGCCGGCACCGACCACGGTGCCACGTCGACGGCCGCCACCTATTCCAGCCTCACGACCACGCAGCTCCTCACCGCCTGCGGGACGACGGCGGGACTGGCGGCACTCACCATCGCCTCGGGAACGGTGACGCTCTCCTGAGGCAGACGCGCTCCTGAGGCAGACGGGGCCCCGCCGGCCTCTCGCCACGTCACCAACCTCCCAACGAAGTACAGCTAGGCCAGGGCTTCAGCCACCGCCGACGCGAAACGAACGGGCGACTCGATCATCGGGTAGTGCCCGACCCCGTCGAGGAGGATGAGCCGGGCGTCCGGTCGGGCCGCGCCCAGCCGGGTCGCCATGTCGGCCACGGCGATCGGGTCGTCGGTGCCCCACACGATCCCCAGCGGCGAGGGGTGCTCCTCGATGGCACCGGTGTACCGGCTCTGGCTCCGGCGCCGTTCCTCGATGTAGCGGATGGTCCGGGGCAGCAGGAGATGGCCGCCGTCGTGCGCGATCAGCTCCCACGCCGCCGCCAGCTCCGCCCCGTCGACCGTCGCCCCGGGGCTGAACGTCGCTGCCAGGCTCGCCGCCAGCGAGGCACCGTCGATGCCCGCGTCCTCGGGCAGCCGGGCATCGGGGAGCGACAGCAGCAGCTCCTGGCCGGCGGTGAGGTGCGCCATCTCGATGTAGATGCTCCCGTTGGTGACGACCCGGCGCGTCACCTCCACCCGCCATCGGCCCTCGACGGCGCGCGCCAGGAGCTCCCCGCCGACGGTGTCGCCCATGTCGTGGCTGAGCAGGGCGAGCCTCGACACGCCGGCCTGGGCCACGAACGCCTGGGCCGTGTCCGCTTGGGCGTCGATCGTGTAGGCGCGGTCGGGCTTGGCCGAGAGCCCGTACCCGAGCATGTCGAACAGCAGCACGCGACGGTGTTCGGCCAGGGTGTCGAGGACGAGATGGAAGTCGAACGAGCACGTCGGGAAACCGTGCAGGACGAGCAGTGGCTCGAGGGTCTCCTCACCTCGGGGCGCCACGTCCATGGTGAAGACCCGCGTCCCGCCCAGGGTGCGGTACTCCCCCCGCTCCTCCCACGCCGCCATGGAGGCCGACCGCCCCGTCATCGATCGAGACAGTAGGCGACAGGCGCCGGGCACGAGGTGGCCGCCACGAGCCGGGTGCGCCCGTGGCCGGTGGGTTCCTAAGCTACGGGCCCGTGCCCGGCATCGAGTTCGTCCCGCTCACCACGGTCCTGGGTGCCGAGGGGTCGGGCGTCCACCTCGCCCGTGGTCCCGACGACTCGACGGTGGAATCGATCCGCGCCGCCCTGCTCCGGCACAAGGTGGTGTTCTTCCGCGGCCAGTCGCTCGACCCCGCGGCCCTCACGGCGCTCGCCCGCCGCTTCGGGGAGCCCACCGAGGCCCATCCGGTGGAGCCGAGCGTCGAGGGCCACCCCGAGGTGCTGGCACTCGACTCGGAGGAGGGCGCCCGCGCCGACGTCTGGCACAGCGACCTCACCTTCCAACCCGAGCCGCCCATGGGGGCGATGCTGCACGCCGAGGTCGTCCCGCCCGTGGGCGGGGACACCATCTGGTCCGACATGGCCGCCACGTACGAGGCGCTGTCGCCGCCGCTGCAACGCTTCCTCGAAGGGCTCACCGCCTCGCACACCCCCGCCAACGCCGGCGCGTACTTCGCCCAGCGCGACGCGGCCGGGGACAAGGCGTCGCTCACCGCGGCGTCGGGGCCCGTCCACCACCCCGTCGTGCGCGTCCACCCCGAAACCGGTCGCAAGAGCGTGTTCGTCAATCCCCTCTTCACCGCCAAGATCGACGGGCTGCGCCGGCGCGAGAGCGACGCGCTGCTGTCGTTGGTCCTCGACCTCGCCACCCAGCCCGAGCGCCTCGTCCGGTGGCACTGGCGCCAGGGGGACCTCGCCTTCTGGGACAACCGCTGCACCATGCACTACGCGCTGCTGGACTTCTCGGGCCGCCGCGCCATGACGCGCGTGGCGCTCCGGGGCGACCGGCCCACGGGTGTGGGCCGGTAGGGTCCGGGCTCGACACCGGGGGCCCGGGCGACGTCGCCTGGTGCGCCCGGCGTGGCGTCGCTCGTCAGCGTGCGGTGTGATCGAGGGTCGTCACGGCCTCGACCCCGCCGGGGGCGCTCGTGGCGGCCGGTGCGGGGTCCGGCGCCGACGCCCACGGCACCGCGAAGTCCCGTTCGCCGTCGTCCGCGTCGTCGAGTAGCCGGTCGGCCCGCACCGCACGGCGCTCCTCGGCCCTCATCCACTGGAAGACGATGATGGCCATGGCGACGACGGTCGTGAGCTCGCCCACGACCCACAGCAGGGCCCCGCCGCGGTGGGTGTCGGCCACGGAATGGAATTGGGCGGCGATCGACGTGCGGGCACCGGTGAGGGCGATGCCGAGCACGGCGTTGACGGGGATGCCGACGGCGAGGATGGCGAGCTTGACGGGGTGCGTCAGGCGCCACCGGGACGGGTCGAGGCCGACGACCAGCCACCAGAACAGGCACCCCGACACGAGGAAGTGGAGATGGCTCAGATCGTGCAGCCAGGGGTGCCGGAGCGAGAGCGCGTAGAAGGGGGTGAGGAAGTAGCCGACCATGGTGCCGTAGGCCACGAGCACCACGAACACGGGGCTCGTGACGAACTCGACGAGCCCGACGTGCAGGACCCGGAGCAGTCCGCGTTGGGTGCGACGACTCGATGCCTGCAGCGCCAGCGTGACCGGCGCTCCCAGCGCCAGGAGGATCGGTGCGAAGTTCATGAGCAGCAGGTGCTGGACGACGTGCACCGCGAACACCTGGTCGTCGTAGGAGGCCAGGCCGGACTGCGCGGCGACGATCACGAGCACCGAGCCGGCGAGGAACGACACCGTGCGACGCCGCGACCACCGCCGCCCGCGTCGGGCCAGTCGCCGCACCGACACCAGGTACCACGTCACCAGGGCCACCTCGATGGCGAGGGCCACCAGGCTGAGGGGGTCCGTCTGCCACCCCGTCAGCAGCGTGTGCAGCCGCACGGCGGGCGACACGGCATCGGCGACGACCACGGCGGCCGCCGTCACCCGATCGCCGGGACGGCCCGGCCCGCCACCCAGCCGACGGCCTGGAGCCCGTCGGCGACCGTCCACGCGTTCGCCGCAGGCGCGCCCAGGTCGTGCACTCCCTGGGTCGACAGCATGGACCGGAGTCGGCGCTCCAGGGCCCTGCCGCGCAGGTTCGGCGCCGCCGCGGTGACGAAGCGCTCGTGCTGGTGCGCGTCGAGGACGATGAAGCCGTCGGAGTGGTCGACGTCGTAGGTGTACGGCGCGCCGGTCTGCCAGTCGAGACCGGGCGGCGAATCCTCGGGTACCTTCTGGGAGTACACCCCGAAGTGGTGCCACAGAGAGCCGAGGGTGCCGGCCGTGCCCGTCAGCAGCGGCCAGTCCGCCCCCGTCACGTGGGCATAGGCGGCGAGCCGCGTCGGCGTGTCGCGCCCGGGATCGACGCTCACCTCGGCGAAGACGACCGTTCCGGCCAGGCCGGCGGCCCGCACGGCCTGCTGCATCTGGAGGAGGGCGCCCGTGGTGATGGGGCAGGTCTCCTGGCACGACGTCAGGAAGGGCGTGAGGACCACGATCTTGTCCCGGAAGGCCGACAGCGACGTGGTCCGCCCGTGCTCGTCCACGAGGGGCAGGTTCAGCACGGACGCCGGCACGACCACGTCCTCGGCGATGCCCACCGACGGCGACGGCGGCCCCGGCCGGGTAGTGGCGCCGAAGGAGACGGCGAGGCCGAACACACCCCCGGCGAGGACGACGGCGGCGGCCACCACCGCCGCCACCGTGCGTCGGGTGCGGGTGGGAACGAGGCCGGGCACGTCACCCGCGCCGCCGGCCCTGGCCGTCTGGAGGCTCACCATCCCCGATCGACGGTAGCCCCGCGCCCTGATCGGGTGCACATCGCCCCCGACGCCGACGGCACCGCGCCCGTCGCCCGCCGCAGCGCGATCCCCGGTCCCCCGACGTGCCCGGACGGTGCGCCGGACACCGCGACCTCAGCCCCGGAGCCGAGCGCCGTGGGCGCGCTCGACGGCGGCGATGCACCGGGCCCGCAGCTCGGCCACCTCCTCGTCGGTGAGGGTGTGGTCGAGTGCGCACAAGCGCATGCGGAACGCCAGGCTCCGTGTGCCCTGCTCGGTCCCCACCCCTCGGTAGACGTCGAACAACGCCAGCGACTCGAGCAGCTCGCCGCCCGCGGCGTGCAACGTGGCCTCGACCGCCGCCGCCGGGACGTCCTCGTCCACCGTGAAGGCGAGGTCCACGTCGCTCGAGGGGAACCTGCTCACGGGTCGCAGCAGGGGGCTGCGGCGCGGAGCCTCTGACAACAAGGCGCCGAGGTCGACCTCGAGCCACCCGACGCGGCGGCGCCCGGCGTCGAGCCCGAAGGCCTCGAGCACGCCGGGGTCCACCTCACCCACGACGCCGATCGCCCGGCCCCCGCCCGCGGCGTCGGCCGCCAGCACGAGGCGCGTCACCCGGGTGGGGTGCATGCCGGGGGGGACGGCATCCCCGCCGGCGCCCCCGCCGGAACCGTCGCCGGGACCGGGGGCCTGCATCTCCACACCGTCGATCCCGAGGGCGTCGGCCAGCGCGTGCCACGTGGCCGCCGCCCGCCGGGCGTCGTCGCCCTCGGCGGCGAGCGCAACCGCCAGGACCTCGCGCTCGTCGATCACCGTCTGGCCGGCGCGCGCCAGGGCCGCGGCCACGCGGTCGGGGCCCGGCGGGGGGAAGACATGGCCCACTTCGAACAGGCGGACGTCGTCCTGGCGGCGATCGGCGTTGAAGGCC
This sequence comes from Acidimicrobiales bacterium, assembly GCA_035531755.1. NCBI lineage: Bacteria > Bacillati > Actinomycetota > Acidimicrobiia > Acidimicrobiales > Acidimicrobiales bacterium. The sequence continues at coordinate 17,494 of DATKSK010000038.1, forward strand.
AGGGCCCGCAACATCCCGGGCAGCAGGCTCTGGCGCAGCACGACCTCGTCGGGGGTGAGCGGGTTCGCCACCCGGACACCGCCCTCGATCCCCACCCGGGGGTGGTCGTCGGGGCCGAGCAGCGACGGCGTCCAGGCCTCGTGCACGCCGAGCCCCACCACCACGTCGCGCACCAGGCGGCGCTCGCGCTGGTACGGGGTGAGCCGCCCGACCTGCGGTGCGAACGGCCGGCGTCGGGGGATGCGGGAGTAGCCGTGGTGCCGGGCGACCTCTTCGACGACGTCGATCTCCCGCGCCGTGTCGGGGCGGAACGTCGGGACGGTCACGTCGAGCACGCCCGCCGAGGCCGCCTCGCAGGTGAAGCCGAGGGGGCGCAGGTACGTGGTGATGCGGTCCTGGTCGAGGTCGCTGCCGAGCACGGCGTTGAGCCGTGCTGTGCGCAGGCGCACGCGCGCCGGCCCCGGAACCGGTCCGCGCACGTCGACGACACCGTCGGCGAGGCGGGCGCGCTCCCCCGCGGTGGCAGCGAGGAGCTCGCACAGGCGCAGCGCGGCACGGTCGATCCCCTCGGGGTCACAGCCGCGCTCGAACCGGGCCGAGGCCTCGGATCGCAGGTTGAGCCGCTTGGACGTCCGGGCGATGGCCATGGGGGCGAAGTACGCCGCCTCGAGCAGGACCCGGCTCGTCGCCGCGGAGATCTCGGAGCTCGCCCCGCCCATCACCCCACCGATGCCCAGCGGAACGTCCTCGGCGTCGCAGATCAGGCAGTCGCGTCGGTCGTCGCCGGGCCCCACGGCGCGCTCCCCCATCCGCCGCTCCACGCCGTCGAGCGTGGTCACGCGCTCGCCGGGCCGCGCGGCGCGCACCCGCAACCCGTTGCCCGCCACCCGGTCGAGGTCGTAGGGGTGCGTCGGCTGCCCGAGGTCGAGCATCACGTAGTTCGACGCGTCCACGACGTTGTTGATGGGCCGCATGCCCGCCAGTGTGAGGCGGCGCGCCACCCAGTCCGGGGAGGGCCCCACCTGCACGTCCAGCAGCACCCGGGCGGTGAAGCGGGGGCACAGGTCGTCGTCGAGCACATCGACGCCGGCGAGCGACGATGCGGGCACGGCCGTGTCGATCGCCGGAGCGGCCGGCTCGGGGATGGCGAACGGCAGGCGCAGGGCGGCGGCCAGGTCGCGGGCCACGCCGGCGACGCACCACGCGTCCGGCCGGTTGGCCTCGACGGCGATGTCGAAGACCACGTCGGGCCCGACCCCCAGGGCGTCCACCAGCGCCGTGCCGGGGACGAGGCCGTCGCCGGCGGCGGCGCCGAGCACGAGGATCCCCTCGTGGTCCTCGGACAGGCCCAGCTCGCGCCCCGAGCACAGCATCCCGTTGGAGACGACGCCTTTCATCGTGCGCCGGGTGATGGCGAAGTCACCGGGGAGCACCGAGCCCACCGGCGCGAACGGGACGGTGTCGCCCTCCACGAAGTTCCACGCCCCGCACACCACCTCGACGGGGTCGCCACCGGCGTCGACCACGACCCGCCGGATCTTGTCGGCTCCCGGGATCGCGGCGATCTCCAGGACGCGCGCCAGCACGACGTCACCGAGCCCGTCGCCCACGGGGACGATCTCCTCGACGACCAGGCCGAGGTCGTCGAGGGCCGCCGCCAGGTCGGCGGGGTCACCCTCGAAGGGGGCGAAATCACACATCCACGACAGCGGCACGCGCACGGTGGCCTCAGACCTGCCGGAGGACGCGCACGTCGTTCTCGAGCAGGATGCGCATGTCGGGGATCTCGTGGCGCATCTGTGCGCACCGGTCGATGCCGAAGCCGAAGGCGAAGCCCGTCCACTCCTCGGGGTCGAGGCCCACGGCGCCGAACACGGCGGGGTCGACCATGCCGCACCCGCCGAGCTCGATCCACCCTGTCTGCGAGCACGTCCGGCACCCGGCGCCCTTGCAGATCGTGCACGTGATCTCGTACTCGGCCGAGGGCTCGGTGAACGGGAAGTAGGCGGGTCGCAGCCGGGCGTGGATGTCGGGCCCGAAGTAGGCCCCGGTGAAGGTCTCGATGGTGCCCGCCAGGTCGGCGAAGCTGATGCCGCGGTCCACGACCAGTCCCTCGATCTGGTGGAAGGTCGGGATGTGGCGGGCGTCGGGCGTGTCGCGCCGGTAGCACGTACCGGGCATGACGGCGAAGATCGGCGGGGGCTGTGACTGCATGAGTCGGATCTGCACGGGGGAGGTGTGCGTCCGCAGGAGCACCGTCTCGGTGGCGCCCAGCTCGAGGTAGAGGGTGTCCCACATCCCCCGCGCCGGGTGCGCGGGCGGCATGTTGAGCGCCTCGAAGTTGTACCAGTCCGTCTCCGCCTCGGGGCCTTCGGCGATGACGAACCCCATGCCCACGAACACGTCCTCGAGCTCGTCGCGGGTGCGCTGCACCAGGTGGGGCCGGCCGCGCCGGGGCGGGGCGACGACCTCGGTCAGGTCCAGCCGGTCCGCCTGGAGCCGCGCCGTCCGCTGCGCGCCCTGCAGCTGGCGCCGCCGGTCGGCCACGAGCGCCTCGATGCGCCCGCGGGCCTCGTTGAGCAGCTGCCCGGCCTCCGGACGGGCCGAGGGCTCGAGCGTGGCGATGGCCTGGCGGGCCGACACCAGCGCCGAGCGCTTGCCCAGCAGCGCGGTCTGGGCCTCGTCGAGCTCGGCCAGGGTGGCGCTCGCCGCCACGCTCGAGGCCGCCGCCGACACGAGCGCCTCGGGGTCGAGGCGCGGCGGGCCGGCGCCCCCGTCCCCGCTCTCGCTCTCGCCCGCGCCCGGCGTCGTCATCGGGCCTCGCCCATGGCGTGCAGGTTAGAGCGCGTGCGCGCCACCTCGAAGCAGAGCACGGCGGCCGCCGTGGACACGTTGAGCGACTCCGCCCCGCCCGCCATCGGGACCGTGACCCGGGCGTCGAGGAGCCCCTCGAGCTCGGGAGCGATGCCGTTGGCCTCGTTGCCGAGCACGAGCGCCACCCGTCGGGTCAGGTCGACTTCCGTGTAGGGCGACCCGCCGCGCGACACCGCCGCCACGCGCGCCAGCCCGAACCCGCCGAGGGCGCGCAGCGCCTCTTCGGCCCTGCCCGTGGCGACGACCGGCAGGTGCAGCACCGAGCCCGCCGAGGCGCGGACCGTCTTGGGGTTGAACGGGTCGACCGTCCCGTCGCAGCACACCACGGCGTCGGCGCCCGCGGCGTCGGCCACGCGGATCACGGCCCCGGCGTTGCCCGGGTCGCGGACGTCCGCGCACACGACCACGAAGGTGGCCTCCGACAGCTCGCCGAGCGTCGCCGGCGGTGTGCCGACGATCGCCAGCACCGGCTGCGGCGTGACGGTGTCGGCCACCCGGTCGAGGACCCCGGGCGCCAGGTCGAAGACACGTGCCCCGTGGGCGAGCGCGGTGTCGAGCACCTCGGCGACGTCAGGCCCGGGCCGGGCGGCGCCGTCGACGAAGACCGCCTCCACCGTGGCGCCGGCGGTGAACGCGGCGCGCAGCAGCTTGACCCCCTCGACGACGAAGACACCCTCCGAGCGGCGCACACTGCGCCGGCGCAGCAGCCGGCGCAGGCGCTGGACCCGCTGGTGCGAGAAGGCCAGCGCTGTCGTCAGGACGCGTCCCCGGCCTCCGCCCCCACCGGCGTGGGGGCCCCGTCGGCCAGCGCCGAGGTGGCCACCCCGACGAGCTGCGAGAAGGCGCCCGGGTCGGTCACCGCCAGGTCGGCGAGGACCTTGCGGTCGACGACGACCTCCGCCTGCCGGAGGCCGGCGATCAGCCGGCTGTAGCTGGTGCCGTTCTCGCGGGCGGCGGCGTTGATCCGCTGGATCCACAACCGGCGGAAGTCACCCTTGCGCGCCCGGCGGTCGCGGTACGCGTACTGCAGGGAGTGCATGACCGCTTCGTTGGCCGAGCGGAAGCTGCGGCTGCGATTGCCGTAGTAGCCCTCTGCCTGCTCGAGGACGGCGCGACGGTGCTTCTTGCCGTTGACGGCGCGCTTCACCCTGGCCATGAGGAGCTCCTTTCGTGGACGAGATCGATTCCCCGGGCACGGCGCCGGGCGCCGCGACCCGGGAGGCGGGCCGGGGCCCGCCCTGGGGTTGCGCCGTTACCGACCGAGCAGGCGCCGCACCTCGCGGCGGTCCGCCGGGGACACCTCGACTTCCCGCCCCAGGCGGCGCGTGCGGACGCTCGATTTCTTCTCGAGGATGTGTGACCGGTTGGCCTGCCGGCGCCGCAGCCGGCCCGTCCCCGTGATCTTGAAGCGCTTGGCGGCGCCCCGGTCGGTCTTCATCTTCGGCATCTCAGTTCCCTTCCTCGCCGCCGGGTGCCGTACCACCCGGAGGCGCACCCGCCGTGTCGGCAGGCGCTCCACCGTCGGTGCCTGCCGGGCCCGCTCCCCCGGTCGCCACCGCCGTCGGCGGCGGCGCGCCGGCCTCGACCGGGCCGTCGTCCTCGTGCTGTGCGGCCCGGGCGGCGGCCGCCTGCTTGGCCCGCTTGTCCGGTGCCAGCACCATCACCATGTTCCGACCGTCGAGCCTCGCCTCGGACTCCACCCTCGCCGCCCCGTCGACATGCTCGGCCACCCTGTCGAGGATCTTCTTGCCGAGCTCGGGATGGAACACCTCGCGACCCCTGAACATGATCGTGACCTTGACCTTGTGCCCCTCGTTCAGGAACTTGAGGACCTGTCGGGTCTTGGTGTCGAAGTCCCCGGGCCCGATCTTGGGCCGGTACTTCATCTCCTTGATCCCGACACTGGTGGTCTTGCGCCTGGACTCCTTGGCCTTCTGCGCCTCGTCGAACTTGTACTTGCCGTAGTCCATGACGCGGCAGACGGGCGGGTTGGCCAGGGGCGCTACTTCGACCAGGTCGAGGTCGAGCTGGCGGGCGATTGCGAGCGCCTCGGGCAGCGGCCGTATCCCGAGCTGCTGGCCCTCGGGGTCCACCAGGCGCACGTCGCGTGCGCGGATACGGTCGTTGATCCTGGGCTCGGTCGTCGTCGGTGTGGCGATGCGACATCACTCCCATCGTTGCTGGGCCCCGGGTCTCCCCGGAGCCGTTGGCGGAAGCGCGGTCGCAACCCTCGGTGCCCGCCGTGACGGGCCACCGCGAGAACCCGACGCACCGTCACTCGGTGGCGGGTGGGGGTGCCCCGGTGGCGCGACCCCGCTTTCCCTGTTGACTCGAGGTTCTACGCTACCAGGCGTGAGCAGCCTCTGGACACCTGACGGCGAGCACCGCGTCCGTCCCACCGACTCCCCGGCGGCGCCCCCGACCGGTCCGCCCGGGGGCGCCCCCCCGGGCGACGCGGGTGCCGGGAGCGGCTCGGCGCCGGGGGCGGGTGGTGGCGCGCCGGGCGCGGGGGCCCGCCGTGACGATCCCGACCTCGACGATGTCGACCTCGACGACCTCGGCCCCGAGGAGCAGGCCGCGCTGGCGAGCCGCCTCGACGAGCTTCGCCGCCAGCTGCTCGGGACACCGGCCGAGGTCGTCGTGGCCAACCACGCCTACGGCCTCTTCGAGCTGGCCGCCATCCACCTGTCGCAGCAACCGCCGGGCCTCGACCAGGCACGACTCGCCGTCGACGCCATGGGATCGCTGGTGGAGGGCATGGCGGGTCGCCTGGGCGACGCCGAGACCTCGCTGCGCGACGCCCTGGCGCAGATCCGGCTGGCCTTCGTCGAGATCGGCGGGCCACCCGACGCCGACGGGCAGCCCTGACGCCGCACCCCGGCAGCCGGCGCGGTGCGGGCCGCGCCCACCTCGGCGCCGTTCGTCAGTCCGCGGGGAGCGGCGTCACGGCGCGCGCCTCGTAGCGCCCCCCGTGCCCGGCCGTCACGATGAACACCACCCGGGTGCCCACCGCCACCACCCGGGACCCGTCGGCCACGGCCGTGCAATGGAACGGGTAGCTCGTGCCGTCGTCGCCGCGCAGGGAGCCGAGCCCTCTGGGCTCGTCGAATTCGGTGACCACGCCGGTCACCGGCGCCCGCGGGCCCCCTCGTGTGCGCACCACGGCCTCTCCGGCCCCCTCAGTGCACGATCTTCGACAGCGCCAGCTCGATGATGTCGGTGGCGCCACGGTCCTTCAGGGCCGGGATCAGGATGTTCACCTCGGACTTGGGCACGACCGTCTCGACCGCGAAGCCGCCGCCGGACAGCTCCGACACGGTCGGTGACTTGAGCGCCGGCAGGACCGAGACCACCGCCCGGAGCTCGTCGGCGGACACGTTGAGCTTGAGCAGTACCTTGCCCCGGGCCTCGAGGGCACCCTGGAGCAGCGTCATCAGGTGGTCCATGGCGAGGCGCTTGCGCGCGTCGGAGGCGGCGGCGGGATTGGCGATGAGCTCGGTGCGCGACACGAGGAGCGTGTCCACGATGCGCAGGCCGGCGGCGGCCAGGGCCCGCCCCGTCTCGGTGATCTCGACGACGGCGTCGGCGATGTCGGGGATCTTCGCCTCGGTGGCGCCGTAGGAGATGCGCACGTCGGCGTGGACACCGTGCTTCTCGAGCACCCGCCGGGTGAGCTCGGGGTACTCGGTGGACACCCGCGCCCCGTCGGGGAGGTCGGCGGCGGACGTGACCGGCGAGTCCCTGGCCACGGCCAGCACCACCCGGATCGGGTTGGCGGTGGCCTTGGAGTACGCCAGCTCTCCGAGCGAGAGCACCTCGGCGCCCGTCTCCTCGATCCAGTCGCGCCCGGTGATGCCGAGGTCGAACTTGCCCTCGGCCACGTACCCCGGGATCTCCTGCGGCCGCAGGATGCGCACCTCGTCGACACGCGGGTCGTCGATCCGGGCCCGGTAGTCGACGTCGGACCCCCGCACGACGGCGAGGTCGGCCGCCGCGAACAGCTCGAGGGTGGCCTTTTCGAGCGAGCCCTTGGGCAGGACGAGCCGCAGCACGGTGGCGCTCCCCGGGCTCAGCCGGCCGACGCCGGCAGGGCGCGCAGCAGGTCCGCCATCTCGAGCGCCGTCACCGCCGCCTCGTACCCCTTGTTCTGCTCGCCGTCGAGCGACCGGGACAGGGCCTGGTCGACGGTCTCGGTCGTGAGCACGCCGAAGACGACGGGCACGCCGGTGTCGAGGGCGACGCGCTGGAGCCCGGAGGCGCACTCGCCCGCCACGAAGTCGAAGTGGGCGGTGTCGCCGCGGATGACCGCCCCCAACGCCACCACGGCGTCGACGGCCCCGGACGCCGCCAGGCGCCGTGCCGCCAGCGGCAGCTCGAAGGCGCCGGGCACCCACGCCACGCTCACGGTGACGGCCTTCACGCCGTTCGCCTCCAGGCCGGCGAGCACGCCGGCGAGCAACCGCTCGGTGATCCCGCCGTTGAACTTGGCGCACACGACCGCCACCCGGGCGTCACCGTGGCCGGCGTCCCCCACGTACGACGCGCCGACGCGCGCCGCGGCCGCCTCGACGGCTTCGGGCGAGAGCGCGGTGGCGTCAGAGGACGTCATCAAGGCCGTCGAGGATGTGGCCGAGCCGCTCGCGCTTGGTGCGCAGGTACTCGATGTTCTCGGGGTTCGAGTGCAGCTCGAGCGTGACCCGGTCCACGATGTCGAGCCCGAAGCCCTCGAGCCCCCCGTACTTCATGGGGTTGTTGGTCATGAGGCGCATGGTGGTGACCCCGAGGTCCACGAGGATCTGGGCGCCGATGCCGTACTCGCGGTTGTCAACGGGCAGGCCCAGCTCGAGGTTGGCATCGACGGTGTCGCGGCCCTGCTCCTGGAGGTTGTAGGCGCGCAGCTTGTGCGCCAGCCCGATGCCGCGGCCCTCGTGGCCGCGCAGGTAGATGATGACGCCGGACCCCTCCTCGGCGATGAGCCGGACGGCCTCGGCCAGCTGGGGCCCGCAGTCGCAGCGCAATGAGCCGAAGACGTCACCGGTCAGGCACTCCGAGTGGACGCGCACGAGGACGTCGCTCTGGCCCCGCACGTCGCCGCGCACCACCGCCAGGTGGTGCTCGCCGTCGATGTGGGACTCGTAGACGTACCCGGCGAAGTCGCCGTGGTCGGTGGGGATCCGCGCCGGGCCGGCGATGCACGTCACCAGCTTGTCCTTGTGGCGCCGGTAGCGGATCAGCTCCGCGATGGTCACCAGCAGCAACCCGTGCTTCTCGGCGAAGCGCTCCAGCTCGGGCAGCCGGGCCATGCGGGTCTTGTCCTCCGAGACGAGCTCGCACAGGACCCCGGCGGGGTACAGGCCCGCGGCGGTCACGAGGTCGACGGTGGCCTCGGTGTGCCCGGCGCGTTTCAGCACCCCGCCCGCCCGGTACCGCAGCGGGAAGATGTGCCCCGGCCGGTTGAGCTCGGCCGGGCGCGTGTGCGGGTCGATCAGGGCGTGGATGGTCGAGGCGCGGTCCTCGGCGGAGATGCCCGTGGTCGTGCCGTGGCGGTAGTCCACGCTCACGGTGAAGGCGGTGCGCTGCGACTCGGTGTTGTCCGTCACCATCAGCGGGAGCTCGAGCTCGTCGGCGCGCTCGGGCAGCAGCGGGACGCAGATGACCCCCGAGGTGTGGGCCACGAAGAAGGCGATCTTCTCGGGCGTCGCGGCCTCCGCCGCCATGACCAGGTCGCCCTCGTTCTCGCGGTCCTCGTCGTCGACCACCACCACGATGTCGCCGCGGCCGATGGCCTCGATGGCGTCCTCGATCCGGGCGAACGGCATCAGGCCACCTCTCCCTCGCCCACGGGCGCGGCCGGGCCCGGAGGGGCCAGCTCGACCCGCACGTCCGACCCGAGGGGGGACAGCGACACCAGTCGTCCCCGCCACAGGTCGGCGACCGTGCGGGCCCCGGGGCCGGCGAACATGGGCACGGCGTCGTCCCCGCCGAACAGGGCCGGCGTCAGGTACAGCACGTAGCGGTCGACGAGGCCCGCCGCGTGGAACGCGTGGGCCACGCGGGCCCCGCCTTCCACCAGCAGTTGGAGCACGCCCTTGGCCCCGAGCTCGTCGAGCACGGAGCCGGGGTCCCCCGCCAGCTCGAGCGCGGGGTGGACGCGGGCGTCGGGCGGCGCCTGCCCGAGCACCACGCGCAGCGGCTGGTGGTCGGGAGCGGGCTCGAGCCGGGCGGTGAGCTCGGGGTCGTCGGCACGCACCGTCCCCGCGCCCACCAGGACGGCATCCGACGCGGCACGCAGCCGGTGGGCGTCGGCGCGGGCCTCGGCGCCGGTGAGCCAGCGCGACGTGCCGTCGGGGGCGGCGATGCGCCCGTCGAGGGTGGCGGCCAGCTTGAGCACGACCCAGGGGCGCCCCGTGCGACGGTGCTTCAGGTACGGCGCCAGCAGCTCGCCGGCCTCGTCGGCGGCGGTCCCGACGACGACGGTGATCCCCGCGGCCCGCAGCTCGTCGACGCCGCGCCCCGACACCTGGGGATCGGGGTCGACGAACGGCACCACCACCCGGGACACCCCGGCGGCCACGATGGCCCGCGTGCACGGGGGCGTACGACCGTGGTGGGCGCAGGGCTCGAGCGTGGCGTAGAGCGTGGCGCCCCGGGCGAGGGCCCCGGCCGCCTCCAGCGCGACGACCTCGGCGTGAGGGCCGCCCGGCGGGGCGGTGGCCCCGTCGAAGCTCGAGCCGTCGGTGCCCACCACCACGGCGCCCACCCACGGGTTCGGGGACGTACGGGCCCGCACCTCGCCGGCCAGGGCGAGCGCCCGGCGCATGGCGGCGAGGTCGTCGTCCCGTTCGCCCGACCGGGGCTGCTCGGTGGAGGCCGGCGTCATGAGATCACAAGTCTACGTGGCCTCCGCCAGGGCCTTCTCGCCGGCGAGGCGGATCCGGCGGGCCGCCTCCCAGGGGTGCTCGTCGCCGAAGATGGCCGACCCCGCCACGAGCACGCGGGCGCCGGCCCGGACCACGGCGCCGGCGGTGCCCTCGTCGATGCCCCCGTCCACCTCGAGATCGGCCCCGAGGCCGCGCCGGTCCAGCGCGGCCCGGGTGCGGGCGATCTTGGGGAGCACCTCGGCCATGAACGCCTGGCCGCCGAAGCCGGGGTGCACGGTCATGCACAGGATCAGGTCGGCCTCGGCGAGGAAGGGGTCGATGGCCTCGTAGGGCGTCTCGGGGTTGATCGCCAGCCCGGCGCGCAGCCCGAGGGCCTTCGCCTCGGCCAGGAGCGCCGAAGTCTCCCCCACCTCGACGTGGACGGTGCACCCGTCCGCCCCGGCCTGGCGGAACGCCTCGAGGAAGGCCCCCGGGTCGGTCATCATGAGATGGCAGTCGAGGAACAGCCCGGTGTGGCGCCGCAGCGAGCGCACCACCGGGGGGCCGATCGTCAGGTTCGGGACGAAGTGGCCGTCCATGACGTCGACGTGCAGCCAGTCCGCCTCGGGGGCCACCTCGCCCACCGCCTCGGCCAGGTTGCCGAAGTCAGCCGACAACACCGACGGGGCGATCCGCAGCATCGCGGCCGAGCCTACCGGCCCGGCTCCTCGCCCCCGAGCCGCTCGCCGGGGCGCGGGCGCGCCCCCTGCAGCCATGCCGTCGCCGGCATCGGCCGTTTGCCGGCGGGCTGCACGTCGAGGAGCTCGAGCACACCCGCGCCGGTCACGACCGCCGTGCCGACCATCGTCCCCGGCACCGCCGGGGCGCTCCCGGCGGCGGCCTCGCCGGGGCCCTCCCCGGCCAGGCGAGGGCGGGCCCGGGCGTCGAGCACCCGCAGGCGCCCGCCCCGGAACGTCGTCCAGGCCCGGTCCAACCGCGTCAGGCGCTCGAGCTCGGCGGCGGGCCGGGACCAGTCGAGGCGCAGCTCGTCGGGGTCGATCTTGGCGGCATAGGTCGGCTCCCCCTGCTGGGGGTCGCCCGGCGCCAGGGCATCGACGCCGTCCACCAGCGCGTCGACGAGGAGGCGGGCGCCGACGACGGCGAGCCGGTTCGTGAGCGCCGCGGCGTGCTCGTGCGGCTCGATCGGCACACGCTGCGAGGCCAGCACCGGACCGGTGTCGAGGCCTTGCTCGAGTCGCATCAGGCACACCCCGGTGTCCTCGTCGCCGGCGAGCAGGGCCCGCTCCACCGGCGCCGCGCCGCGCCAGCGGGGCAGCAGGGAGAAGTGGACGTTCACCATGGGCAGCACGGCCAACACGGGCGCCGGCACGATGCGGCCGTAGGCCACCACCACACCCAGCTCGGCACCGGACTCGGTCACGTCGGCCAGGTGGTCGGTCACGGCCACACCGAGGTGGAGGGCGAGGCGCTTGACCGGGCTCGGCGAGCGGTCCGCGCCCCGCCCGCGTCGCGTGTCGGCGCGGCTCACCACCAACACCACGTCGTGCCCGGCCCGGACCAGCGCGTCGAGGCAGACGGCTGCGGCCGTCGGTGACCCGAGGAATGCCAGCCGCGCCACCGGGGCCAGCGCGTCGCTACAGGCCGGGGTGCCCCGCCGGCTGCTCCCCCGCCGTCAGCGTGCGGAGCCCGTCGGGGTCGGCGTCGGGCAGGCCCAGCGCCCGCGCCCGCAGGATCCGCTTGGCCTCCTTGCGCTGGTCCTCGTCGAGCCGCTCCACCAGCAGCACGCCGTCGAGGTGGTCGACCTCGTGCTGGAACACGCGGGCCACGAACTCGTCGGCCTCGATGGAGACCACGTTTCCCTCGAGGTCGACGCCGGTGAGGTGGACCTCCTTCGGGCGCACGATGGGCCACGACAGGCCCGGCACCGACAGGCAGCCCTCCTCGTAGGTCCACTCGCCGCGTACCTCGCTGAGCACGGGGTTCACGACGGTGCGGGGGCCCAGGCCGTCGCCGGCGTCGTACACGAACATGCGCTTCTGCACGCCGACCTGCGGCGCCGCCAGGCCCACCCCGGGCGCCTCGTACATGGTCTGCACCATGTCGTCGGCCAGCTGCTTGAGCCGGCCGTCGATGGTGTCGACCTCCGGGGCGCGCAGGCGCAGCACGGGGTCGCCGTAGAGGCGGATGGAGTACTGCGACACACGGCCATCGTACCGGCGGCGCCGGCCGGCCCGGCACGACGGGCACCGGGGTCGGGTCGGCCGCGGTGCTCCGGCGGCCCTCAGGCGCGCACCGGGTCGACCTCCACCCGGAGGCGGCCGGCGGGGCGCGGCACCGACGCCAACAGGTCGCACAGCGAGGCGTGGTCCGGCGCCCGCACCGACCAGGCGGCGTCGACGGGGCCGGTCACCTGCACGCCGGGGGGCGCCGCCGACCGCAGGGCGGCGCCGTAGACGTCGGCGGCGGCGCCCGAGACGACCGCCAGGGCGCTGAACGGCGGCAGGCCCAGCGCCTCGCGCATGGCGGACTCGGCCGCGGCCAGCACGCCGGGGTCGGCCGACACCGCGGCCTCGAGGACCGGGTGCCGGGGTTGGCGCGTCTGCACCAGCACGCGTCCCGGCGCGCGGTCGCCGCGCAGGGCGCCGTCGGGGCCCGCCACCAGCCGGGCGGCGCGGGCGATCAGCGCCAGGGCCTGCTCACCGGCGCGGAAGCGGGGGGCGAGGAGCTCGGAGTCGAACTCCAGGAACGCCACCACGTCCGCGCTCGCCACCCGGTGCAGCGCAGCCTCTGTGCCCACCACCACCGACGCGTCGCGTCCCGCGGTGTCGGGCTCTCCCGCCGGTGCGGGACCCCAGACCTCGGCCACCGGGACGCCGGCGAGGGCCTCGAGCTCCTCGCGCAGCCGCGTCACACCACGCCGGAGCGCCTTGGTGCGCGTGGCGCCGCAGCGGGCGCACACCACGGGGCGTTCCAGGCCACAGCGCCGGCATCGCAGGTGCGGCGGCGCCCCGCCCTCCGGCACGGTCGGGGACGGCACGGTCGGGGACGGCACGGTCGGGGACGGCGCCTCGGGCCGGCGCCCACGAGGGGCGGCTGTCCCGACGAGCTCGAGGGCGGCACCGCAGGTCTCGCAGCGCGCCAGCTCGCCGCACGCCGCGCACGACACCAGGCGCACGCCGCCGGTGCGGTTGACGACGCACACGACCCGCCGCCCCGGCGCGCCGGACGCCCACCGCAGCAGCTGCACCAGGCGCTCCGAGAAGACCCCGGTCCGGGGATCGTCGCCCCCGCGGTCCACGACCTCGACCGCCGGCCAACCTCGGCGCTCGGCGGCGCGGGAGGCGACGACGAGCCGTCCGGCCGCCAGGACCTCGAGTGTCGGGCAGGACGACACCAGCGCGCAGGGCGCCCCGTCGCGGCGGGCCCGCTCCGCCACCACGGCCCACGCCGCCCAGGTCGGGGCGCGCTCCTCGTGGTACGCCTCGTCATGGGCGTCGAGGACCACGGCGGCGGCGAGGCGCGGCAGCGGCGCGAAGGCCGCCGCCCGCGTCCCGACGACGACACACCCCCCGGCGCGTGCGGCCGCCCAGTCGCCGGGGAGCAGCGCCACCGGGGCGCCCGCGGCCCCCAGGCGCCGGGCCACGTCGGCGGCCCCCTGGTGCCCGGGCGCGAGCACGAGGACACCACCCTCGGCGCCGGCGCGCCCCAGCATGGCGGCGGCCGCCTCGCAGACGGGCGCGGGGTCGGTGGCGGGCCCGAGCCTGACCACCGTCGTCCCGCCGGCCAGCGCGGCGCCGGCCACCTCGTCGACGACGCCGCCCGACGGCGGCGACCCGGGGCCCCCGCCCCGTCGCGACGGGCCGGGCCCCCCGAGGGCGCGCACCATCACCGGCGACGAGGCGGTGCGCAGCAACGCCGGGACGGGGCCGGCCCATCGCCACGCCGCCCACTGCGCCAGGTCGAGCACGGCGGAGGGCGGCCCCCAGCCGCGCACCGACGCCAACGGGCGCAATGCCACCCCGGGAAGGGGCTCGACGTCGTCGGCCACGACCCACCCCGCCACCCGGCGCCCGTGCAGGACGACGCGCACCTGGGTGCCCACCTGCACGCGCTCGGCGACGTCAGCGGGGACGACGTAGTCGAACGTCTTGCGCAGCGCGCTCACGTCCGGGAGGACCCGCACGACGCGCTCGCGCCTCACCCCCGCCGCCATGGGGGCATTCTGACGTGGCGTCGTGTCGGTTGCCCCCGGCGCCGGACGCCTAGAGGCTCAGCGCCCGCTTGAGGTCGTCCACCCGGGGGGTGGCCTCCCAGGTGAATTCCTTGTCCGAGCGCCCGAAGTGGCCGTAGGCGGCCGTGCGGCGGTAGATGGGCCGCTTGAGGTCGAGGTCGCGCACGATGGCCGCCGGGCGCAGGTCGAAGAGCTCGCGCACCGCGTGCTCGATCTTGTCGGGGTCGACCGCCTCCGTGCCGAACGTGTCCACCATGAGCGAGACGGGCCGCGCCACGCCGATGGCGTACGCCACCTGCACCTCGCAGCGGCGCGCCGCGCCGGACGCCACCACGTGCTTGGCCACCCAGCGCGCCGCGTAGGCGGCCGAGCGGTCCACCTTGGACGGGTCCTTGCCCGAGAACGCCCCGCCGCCGTGGCGGGCCATGCCCCCGTAGGTGTCGACGATGATCTTGCGCCCGGTCAGCCCGGTGTCGGCGTGGGGGCCGCCCAGCTCGAACCGGCCGGTCGGGTTGGCGAGCACCCGGAGGCCCGAGGCGTCGAGGTCCGGCGGCAGGAGGGGGTGGATCACGTGCTCGCGCAGGTCGGGCAGCAGCAGCGTCTCGATGTCGACGCCCGGGGCGTGCTGCGTCGAGATGAGGATGGTGTCGATGGCCACGGGCCGGCCGTTGTCGTAGATCACCGAGACCTGGGTCTTGCCGTCGGGCCGCAGGTAGGGCAGGACACCGACGCGCCGCACCTGGGCGAGGCGCTGCGCCAGCCGGTGCGCCATCCAGATCGGCAGGGGCATGAGGTCGGGCGTCTCGTCGCAGGCATACCCGAACATCATCCCCTGGTCACCCGCGCCCTGGGCGTTGAGCTGGTCCTCGCCTCCGGAGCCGGTGCGCACCTCCTGGGCGGCGGTGACCCCCTGGGCGATGTCGGGGGACTGCTCGTCGAGCGCCACCATGACTCCGCAGGTGCGGCCGTTGAAGCCGTGGGAGTCGCTGTCGTACCCGATGTCGCACACCACGGAACGGACCAGGCTGGCGATGTCGATGTAGCACTTGGTCGAGATCTCCCCGGCCACCACGACCAGCCCGGTGGTGAGCATCGTCTCGCACGCGACCCGGGCGTTCGGGTCCGACTCGAGCACGGCGTCGAGCACCGAGTCGGAGATCTGGTCCGCCATCTTGTCGGGATGTCCCTCGGTCACCGACTCCGATGTGAAGGTGTGGCGCGTGGTCACGTCTCGCTCCTCGCATTGTGGTCCCCCCCGGGGACGTCGGCGTGCCGCGCGCCCCCACCCGGGCGTGGGAGGCCCAGGCGGTCGACAACACTATCCAATATGGCGTGGGCGACCTCGATCTTGGAGGCCAGCGGCACGTCCCGGCTGGTGCCGTCGGCGCCCATGATGGTCACGGCGTTGGTGTCGTGGTCGAAGCCCACGTGCTCGGCCGAGACGTCGTTGGCCACCATCAGATCGACGCCCTTGGCCTCGAGCTTGGCCGCCGCCCGCCCGGGCACGTCGTGGGTCTCGGCCGCGAAGCCCACCAGCACCTGGCCCGGCGGTCGTCGGCGGCCCAGCTCGGAGAGGATGTCGGGCGTGGGCTCGAGCACGAGCTCGGGCAGGCCGTCGGCCTTCGACAGCTTCGTGTCGGCCGCCGCCTTGGGCCGGAAGTCGGCCACCGCCGCCGCCATGACCACCACGTCCGCCGTCGCGGCGTGCTCGAGCATGGCCCGCTCCATGTCCGCCGCCGTCTCCACCGGGACGACCGACACCCCCCCGGCGGCCGTCCGGGGCGACGTGGTCACGAGGACCACCGTGGCGCCGCGTTCGGCCGCGGCCCGGGCCACGGCGTGCCCCTGCTTCCCCGACGAGCGGTTCGAGATGAAGCGCACCGGGTCGATGGGCTCGCGCGTCCCGCCGGCGCTCACGACCACGCGGCGCCCCGCGAGGTCGGCGCTGTGGGACAGCGCTCCCCCGTGCACCAGCACGGCCAACGCGGCGTGCACGATGTCGGCAGGCTCGGCGAGTCGCCCGGCGCCGACGTCACCGCCCGCCAGCCGCCCCTCGCCGGGCTCGACCACGTGCACGCCGCGCCGGCGCAGTACCGCCATGTTGTCCTGCACGGCGGGGTGCTCCCACATCTCGGTGTGCATCGCCGGGCACACCATCACCGGCGCGCGCGTGGCGAGCACCGTCGCCGTCAGCAGCCCGTCGCTGATGCCGGCCGCGTAACAGCCCAGGAACCGCGCCGTCGCCGGGGCCACGAGCACGAGGTCGGCGCGCCGGCCCAGGGTGGTGTGCGGGATCGGGTCGGCCTCCGACCACAACGACTGCTGCACCGGCTCGGACGCCAGCGCCGAGAAGGTGACCGCGCCGACGAAGCGGGTGGCGTCCTCGGTGAGGACGGGGACGACGTGGGCACCCGCGTCGACGAGCCGCCGGCAC
The DNA here is from genome assembly GCA_035531755.1 of Acidimicrobiales bacterium. Classification (NCBI taxonomy): domain Bacteria; kingdom Bacillati; phylum Actinomycetota; class Acidimicrobiia; order Acidimicrobiales; species Acidimicrobiales bacterium. The sequence continues at coordinate 33,914 of DATKSK010000038.1, forward strand.
ACCTCGACCGCCTTGTAGGCGGCGATCCCCCCGGTCACACCGAGGACGATCGTCTTCCCCGCTGCGGGTCCTGTCATCGAACTCCGAATGCTCGGGCGGGCGCGGGCGGGACCGGCCCGCCTGCTACTCGCCGGCCTCAGGCTCCTCGGCGGCGAGCTCGCCGGTGACGGCTATGACCTCGGGCCCGGCGACGGGCTCGGCGACGGCCTCGACCGCGTCCGGCCCCGGCTCGCCCTCGACCCCGTCGGCTCCCTCGGCGCCCTCCTCGCCCGGCTCGGGGCGGTGGAAGGTGGCCTTGCCGGCGGCGATCTCCTCGAAGGCGATGGTGAGCGGCTTGCCCGAGACGGACGTCACCTGGGGCGGGACCACGACCCCGAGGCCCTCGCCCAGCTGGTTGTAGTACGAGTTGATCTGGCGGGCGCGCTTGGCCGACAGGGCGACCAGGGTGAACTTCGAGTCGACCTTGTCGAGAAGGTCCTCGACGGGCGGGTCCATGAGCGTCGTGCGGCGCTGGGCCATTCAGGCTCCTCCGGAGGGGCCGGCCGCTGGCGCCGGCGGGGAATTGCGGTGAACGTCCAGTATACCGGCCACCTCGGCCACGGCCCGATCCACCTCGTCGTTCACGACCACGAGGGACGTCAGCTGCCTGCCGATGCGCTCCTCCTCGGCGCCCTTGTCCAGGCGCCGGCGGACTTCGGCCTCGTCGTCCCCCCGCCGGCGCAGGCGTTCGGCCTGGACCTCGGGCGACGGCGGCAGGAGCAAGACGACGAGGGCATCGGGTCGACGCTCCTTCACCTGGCGGGCACCCTGCAGGTCGATCTCGAGGACGAGGTCCCTGCCGGCCGGCACGTCGGGGAGGGGCGTGCCGTAGAGGTGCCCGAGGAATTCCGCCCATTCGAGGAATCCCCCGGCGGCGACCTTCTCCTCGAAGCGGGCGCGGTCCACGAATGTATAGGCGTCGTCGGACTCACCGACCCGGCGTGGGCGCGTCGTCCACGAGCGGCTGAGCCAGAGTCCGGGATCGCCTTCGACCAGCCGGGCGGCGACGGTCCCCTTGCCGGCCCCGCCGGGCCCGGAGATGACGAGGATCAGGACTTCGCGGTGTGCGAGAGCAGGGCGTCGCGCTGGTTGGCACCGAGACCTTGCAGGCGACGACTCTCGCTGATCCCCACCGTCTCCATGAGACGGCGGGCCTTGACCTTGCCCAGGCCGGGAAGCGACTCCAGGACCGACAGCACCTTCATCTTGCCGACGGTCTCGTCCTTCTCCGACCGCTGGAGGAGCTCGGACAGGGTGATCGAGCCCATCTTGAGCTTCTCCTTCACCTCGGCCCGCTCGCGGCGGACCCTGGCGGCCTTGTCCAGCGCCGCCTGGCGCTGCTCCGGAGTGAGTGCGGGAGGTTGCGGCATGTGGGCCACCATAGCGCCCTCCTGGGCGGTGGTCATCCGCGCGCCGGGGCCACCGACGACGTCACTTCGTCGAGCACGGCGGCGGCCGTTCGCTCGGGGTCGTCCGAGCCCGAGACGGCGCGACCGATCACGAGGATGTCGGCGCCGGCGGCGATGGCGGCCCCCGGGGTGGCCGGGCGCGCCTGGTCGTCGCTCGGGGTCCCCGAGGGGCGGATGCCCGGCACCACCGTCACGAGCCCCGGGGCGGCGCGGCGCGTCACGGCCAGGTCGGCGGCGGCACACACGAGCCCGCCACAGCCCGCCGACGCCGCCAGGGCGGCCCGGGCGGCGAGGGTGCGGGGCGGGGCGTCGGTGTCGCTCGTCAGCACGGTGACCCCGAGCACGCAGGGTGTCGGTGTTCCCGCCGCCGCGGCGCCTTCGGCCATGCCCGAGACGGCGGCGCGCACCATGGCGTCGCCACCCTGCGTGTGCACCGTCGTATAGGTGGCGCCCAGCTCGCCGATGACCAGGGCGGCCCGGTGGACGGTTGTGGGGATGTCGTGAAGCTTGAGGTCGAGGAACACCCGGTAGCCCTCGTCGGCCAGCGCCGACACGCTGTCGGGTCCGGCCGCCCCGAACAGCTCCAGGCCGACCTTGGCCACCCCGAACCAGGGCCGGAGCCGCCGGGCCATGCGCAGCGCCACGACGAGGTCGTCGAAATCGAGCGCCAGTGCCAGCCGGTCGCGGGGGTCCTCAGCCACCGTCGCCCCGGGTCGGGTCGTGGGGGGGCCGCGGCGGGGGCGTCCGGGGGATGCGGTCGGGGGCCCGGGGCCGCTCCGGGGGGTGCGGCGCCGGCGCCCGTCGCGGGGAGGGTGCCGTCGGGGTCGGGTACGCCGGCGGCGTGCTGGGGCGGGACGGGGCCGGTGACGGCGGGTACGGGTCGGCCGGTGACGGCCCACGCCCGGGTCCCGGCGCCGGCGCCGGCGCCGCCTGGCGGACGTGGCGTTCGACCTCGTCGGTGAGCCGCTTCACCTGCCACTGCGCCTCGGCCATCACGACGCGCGTGCGCGCCTCGATGTCGGCGACCCGCGACGCCGTCGGATCCTCGGTGGGCCGCGCCCGGGCAGCGGCATGCACGGCACCGACGATGGCGCGGACGTCACCCACGTCGTGCAACCGGCACCACCGCGCCAGGCCGGCGATCACCCGCGCCGGCGCCCGCGGGTCGCGGAACGTCGCCGTCCCCACCTCCACCGCGTCCGCGCCGGCCAGCATCAGCTCGGCGGCGTCGACGCCCCGGCTCACACCACCGACCCCGACGATGCCGGCGTAGGGGAACGCGGCGCGGCAATCGTGCACGGCGCGCACCGCCACCGGCCGGATGGCGGGCCCCGACAGGCCACCGCCCCCCGGGCCCGATCCCAGCCGGTACGTGCGCCGGCGCGTGTCGATGGCCATGCCGAGCACCGTGTTCACGAGGACCAACGTCTCGGCCCCTGCGTCGAGGGCGGCGCCGGCGATGTCGACGAGGTCGGCGACGTTCGGGCTGAGCTTGGCCCACAGCGGCAGCCCGCACACGGTGGAGGCGGCCACCGCCTGCGCCGTGGCATACGCCGAGTGGGCGAACATCCGGCTGCGGTCCTCCAGGTTCGGGCAGCTCACGTTCACCTCGACCGCCACGACGCCGGGCGCGCCGGCCAGCATCTCGGCGGCGGCGGCGTAGTCCTCGACGCGCCGGCCCCAGATGCTCGCCACCACCCGCGCCCCGCGGTCGTTGAGCGCGGGCAGCTCATCCTCGATCCAGGCGCGCACGCCGGGGCCCTGCAGCCCGACCGAGTTGAGCATGCCCGCCGGCGTCTCGTGGACGCGCGGCGCCGGATTGCCGGGCCAGGGGCCCGCCGCCAGCGACTTCACCACCACGGCGCCCAGTGTGGCGAGGTCGACGTACGCCCCCAGCTCGGCGCCGTGCCCGGCCGTCCCCGACGCGGTGAGCACGGGGTTCGGCAACGACACCGACCCCACCTGTGTCCGCAGGTGGACGAAGCGCCTCACCCGTGCACCTCGCACAACGGATGCACGCTCACCCGTGCACCTCCTGCAGCGACACCACCGACAACCCGTGGCGCTGCCAGTCGACGATGCCCGCCGCGGCGGCACGGGCCGCGGCCACCGTCGTCAGGCACGGCACCTGGTGGGCGATGGCGGCAGCCCGGATGTGGATGCCGTCGGCGCGCGGGCCGCGACCGCGCGGCGTGTTCACCACGAGCTGCACCCGGCCGGTGGCGATGAGGTCGACGGCATCGGCCGCCCCCGACTCCCCCACCTTCGCCACCACCGTGGCCACCGGTATGTCATTGGACTCCAGGAACGCGGCGGTCCCCGATGTGGCCGCCAGCGTGAACCCGAGGTCGCGGAACGTCCGCGCCGCCTCGAGGCCGCCGGCCTTGTCCCGGTCGGCCAGCGACAGGAACACGGTCCCCTCCGACGGCAGGCGGGTGCCGGCGGCGATCTGGCTCTTGGCGAAGGCGAGCCCGAACGTGGCGCCCACGCCCATCACCTCGCCCGTCGAGCGCATCTCGGGGCCGAGGAGGGTGTCGACGCCGGGGAACCGGCCGAACGGCAGGACCGCCTCTTTCACGCTCACCCAGCCGCCGGTGGCGGGCGGGCGCAGCAGGCCCTCGGCCCGCAGCTCGGCCAGCGACGCCCCCGTCATCACGCGCGCCGCCACCATGGCCACGGGCACGCCGGTCGCCTTGGCCACGAAGGGGACCGTGCGACTGGCACGGGGATTGGCCTCGATGACGTACACCGAGCCCTCCTTGACCGCGTACTGCACGTTGATCGGCCCCACCACCCCGAGCGCCTCGGCGATGGCGCGGGTGTGGACGCCGAGCGACTCCACCACATGGGGAGGCAGGGTCTGCGGCGGCAGCGCGCACGCCGAGTCCCCCGAGTGCACCCCGGCCTCCTCGACGTGCTCCATGACGCCCGCGATCAGGACCTCACCCGTGGTGTCGCGCACGGCGTCCACGTCCACCTCGACGGCGTCCTCCAGGAAGCGGTCGATGAGCACGGGGCGCAGCGCCGACACCCCGCCCTCGCGCGTCAACGACCCGGCCAGCTCGGACACGGCGCGTGCCAGGCGCTCGTCGTCGTAGACGATCTCCATGGCGCGGCCGCCGAGCACGTAGCTCGGTCGCACGAGCACGGGGTAGCCGACCTTGGCCGCCACCGTCAGCGCCTCGTCGACCGTGGTGGCGGTTCCGCCGGCAGGCTGCGGGATGCCGAGGCGCTCGCACAGGACGTTCCAGCGCTCCCGGTCCTCGGCCAGGTCGATCGAGGCCGGGCTCGTGCCCAGGACCGACCCGGGGGCGAGCGTGTGCGCCAGCTTGAGCGGCGTCTGGCCACCGAGGCCCACGATGACGCCGACGACGGGGGCGCCGCCCGGGCCCGACCCCGCCGCCGTCTCGGCGTCGATCACGTTGGCCACGTCCTCGGCCGTCAGGGGCTCGAAGTACAGGCGGTCGGAGGTGTCGTAGTCGGTCGAGACCGTCTCGGGGTTGCAGTTGACCATCACCGTCTCGTACCCCACGGCACGCAGCGCCATCGACGCGTGCACGCAGCAGTAGTCGAACTCGATCCCCTGGCCGATGCGGTTGGGCCCCGACCCGAGGATCACCACCCGAGGGCGCTCGCTCGGTTGTACCTCGTCCTCGTCCTCGTAGGTGGCGTAGTGATACGGCGTGCGCGCCGCGAACTCGGCCCCGCAGGTGTCGACCGTCTTGAACGTGGCCCGGACCCCGGCGGCCAGGCGCGCCGCCCGGACGTCGCCCTCGGTGACCGTCGGCGCGCCGTCGCCCGCGGCCCCGGAGGGCGCCGCGCCACCGGACAGGAGGTACGCGACCTGGAGATCGGAGAAGCCGAGGCGCTTCACGGCGCGCCAGGTCCGCCGGTCGATGCCGGCGACACCGCCGCCCGCGGCCCCCATCGCCTCGAGGCGCAGGCGTGCCGCGCTGATGACCGCCAGCTGGTCGAGGAACCAGCGGTCGACGCCGGTGGCGGCGGCCAGGGCGTCGGGGGTCACGCCCCGGCGCAGGGCCGCCTCGAGCTGGAAGACCCGCTCCGGCGTGGGCTCGCACGCCTGGGCGATGAGCTCGTCCTCGTCGAGGAGGTCGTAGGCCACCTCGGCGGGGTCGCCGTTGAGCCCCGCCCTCCCCTGCTCGAGCGAGCGGATCGCCTTCTGCAGCGACTCGGGGAACGTGCGGCCGATGGCCATCACCTCGCCGACCGACTGCATGCGCGTGCCGAGCCGGTCGGTGGTGCCCGGCAGCTTCTCGAACGCCCAGCGGGGGATCTTCGTGACCACGTAGTCGATGGTGGGCTCGAAGCTCGCCGGCGTGGCCCCGGTGATGTCGTTGGGGATCTCGTCGAGCGTGTAGCCGACGGCCAGGCGCGCCGCGATCTTGGCGATCGGGAAGCCCGTGGCCTTGGAGGCGAGCGCCGAGGAGCGCGACACGCGGGGGTTCATCTCGATGACGAGCCGCCGACCGTCGGTCGGCTCCACGGCGAACTGGATGTTCGACCCGCCCGTCTCGACGCCGACGCGCCGGATGCAGGCGAAGGCGTCGTCGCGCATTGCCTGGTACTCGACGTCGGAGAGCGTCTGGGCCGGCGCCACGGTGATGGAGTCGCCGGTGTGCACGCCCATGGGGTCGAAGTTCTCGATCGAGCACACCACGACGCAATTGTCCGCCCGGTCGCGCATGACCTCGAGCTCGAATTCCTTCCACCCCGCGATGGACCGCTCGATGAGGATCTGGTGCACCGGGCTGGCGGCGAGGCCCTCGGCGGCGACGCGCGCCAGCTGCGTCCGGTCGTCGGCGGTGCCGGTCCCCGCCCCGCCCAGGATGTAGCTCGGCCGGATCATGAGCGGGAACCCGATGCGGTCCCCGACCGCCATGGCCTCGTCGAGGGAGTGGGCGAACCCCGACGACGGCACCTGCAGGCCGATCTCCTCCATGGCGCTCTTGAAGCGGTCGCGGTCCTCGGCCGTCGAGATGGCCTCGGCGCTGGCACCGATGAGCTCGACGCCGGCCGACTCGAGGACGCCCCGCTCCGAGAGGGCCATGGCCAGGTTGAGGCCGGTCTGGCCGCCGAGGGTGGGGAGGAGCGCGTCGGGGCGCTCGCGCTCCACGATGGCGCTCAACACGTCGACGTCGAGCGGTTCGACGTACGTGCGGTCGGCGATCTCGGGGTCGGTCATGATCGTCGCCGGGTTGGAGTTGGCGAGCACCACGCGGTAGCCCTCGGCACGCAGGACCCGGCACGCCTGGGTCCCCGAGTAGTCGAACTCGCAGGCCTGCCCGATGACGATGGGGCCCGAGCCGATGACGAGGATGGTCTCGAGGTCGGTGCGCCGCGGCATCAGACGCGCGCCTCGTCGATCATCGACCGGAACCGGTCGAACAGGTAGCGCGCATCGTGCGGCCCCGGCCCGGCCTCGGGGTGGTACTGCACGCTGAACGCCGGCACCGAGAGACACCGGAACCCCTCGACCACGCCGTCGTTGAGGTTCACGTGCGTGACCTCGGCGGCGAAGGGGCCCGACGTCGGCAGCGAGGCGGCGTCGACGGCGTAGTTGTGGTTCTGGCTGGTGATCTCGACCTGGCCCGTGTCGAGTCGTCGGACGGGGTGGTTGCCGCCGTGGTGACCGAAGGGCAGCTTGTAGGTGCGTGCCCCGATCGCCTCGGCCAGGAGCTGGTGGCCGAGGCAGATGCCGAACACGGGCACCCGGCCGAGCAGCTCCGCCACGATGGCCGCCTGCGCCGGGAGCGCGGCGGGGTCCCCGGGGCCGTTGGAGAGCAACACCCCGTCGGGGTGGCGCGCCAGCGTGTCCGCCGCCGGGGTGCCGGCGGGGACCACGGTCACCGTCGCCAGCTCGCCGAGGGTGCGGAGCATGGTCTCCTTCACGCCGAAGTCGTAGGCCACGATGCGCAGCGGGCCCGATCCGCGCTCGTAGGGCGTCGCCGTCGTGACGTCGGCCACCAGGTCGCGTCCCGTCGTGCCCGGCTCCGCCGCGGCCGCGGCCCGCAGGACGGGCTCGGGCGCGGTGCCGAAGGCGCAGCCCATGGCGCCGTCGTCGCGCAGGTGCCGCGTGAGGCGGCGGGTGTCGACCCCGCTGACCCCGGGCACACCGGTGCGCACCAGGAAGTCGTCGAACGACCCCGTGGCCCGCCACGACGAGGGCCGGGGTGGCAGGGCCCGCACGACGACGCCCCGGCACCACGGACGTGCCGCCTCGTCGTCGGCCGACGTGACGCCGTAGTTGCCGATGTGCGGGTAGGTGAAGGTGACCACCTGGCCGGCGTAGCTCGGGTCGGTGACGACCTCCTGGTAGCCCGACAGCACGGTGTTGAACACCAGCTCGCCCGTGGCCACGCCGCCCGGCGGGGCGGCTCCGATCGCCTCGCCCTCGAACACTTCGCCGTCGGCCAGCACGAGCAGGGCGGGCGCCCGACCGTCCGACCACTCGTCGCCGGCGCTGCCCGGGGGACGGCCGGTCATCGCTGCGCCTCGCCGTCGACGACGACCGGCTCCCCGCGCAAGACCGTGTGGCGCGCCCGTCCCGTGAGCACCCGGCCGGCCCACGGCGTGTTGCGGCTGCGGCTGGCGAGGCGGGCCGGGTCGACCTCCCACGTCGCCGCCGGGTCGATCACGCAGAGATTGGCCGGCGCGCCGGGCTCGACGGGACCGCCCTGGTCGCCGCCCCCGGCGCGGTCCAGCCCGGCGATGTGCGCCGGCTGCCACGACATGAGCGCCAACACGGCCTGCGGCGACAGCGGCGCCCGCCCGTCGCCGGCGGTGCCCAGCGCGGCCAGCACCACCGCGAGCGCGGTCTGCAGCCCGAGCATGCCGGGAGGCGCGGCCTCGAGCGTGGCGTCCTTGCGCTCGGGCGGGTGCGGGGCATGGTCGGTGGCCACGGCGTCGATGGTGCCGCAGGCGCACGCGGCCCGCAGTGCCTCGACGTCGGCGCCCGTCCGCAGGGGCGGGTTGACCTTGAACACCGGGTCGTACCCGGCCAGCTCGGCGTCGGTGAGCGCCAGGTGGTGCGGCGTGACCTCGGCCGTCACGGGCAGGCCCTCGGCCTTGGCCGCCGCCACCAGGGCCGCGGACCGGGCCGTCGACAGGTGGAGGAAGTGGACACGCGCCCCGGTCAACCGGGCCAGGGCGATGTCGCGGGCCACCATGAGCTCCTCGGCCTCGGCGGGGACGCCGGGCACTCCGAGGCGGCTCGACCACTCCCCTTCGTGCATGTGCCCGCCGCAGGCCAGGGCGGCGTCCTCGCAGTGCTGCGCCAAGGTGACGCCGAGCCCCCGGGCGTACTCGAGCGCCCGGCGCATGACGGCGACATCCTGCACGCCCGTGCCGTCGTCGGTGAACAGGCGCACCCCGAGCGCGGCCAGCTCGCCCATGGGGGCGAGGTGCTCGCCGGACCGCCCCATCGTGATCGCCCCCGCCACCGCCACCTGGCACGTCGCCCCCGCGCCCAGGGAGAGCACCTCGAGGGCGACGGCTGCACTGTCGACCGGCGGGTCGGTGTTCGGCATGGCGACGACGGCCGTGAAGCCGCCGAGGGCGGCGGCGCGGGCCCCCGTCTCGACGGTCTCGGCGTCCTCACCCCCGGGCTGGCGCAGGTGGGTGTGCAGGTCGACCAGGCCCGGGGCGACGACGCAGCCGCCGGCGTCGAGCACGGTGGCACCGACCGGGACGTCGGCCCCCGGCGCCACCTCCGCCACCACGCCGGCGCGCACGACGACGTCGGCCACGCGTTCGCCGCCCGCGTCCACGACGGTGCCGCCGCGGATCACGACCGTTGGGGGTCCCGGCGCGTCAGGGGCCCGGCCGCGCCCGGACGCCTCAGCCACCGTCGCTCCCGAGCGATCGCGCCAGGCCGGGCGCGTCGCCCGTCCCCGTCGACCCGAGCAGCATGAACAGGACCGCCATGCGGACGGCCACGCCGTTGGACACCTGGCGCAGGACCAGCGACTGCGGGAGGGCGGCGACGTCGTCGGCGATCTCGACGCCACGGTTCATGGGCCCGGGGTGCATCACCAGCGCGCCCTCGGCGAGCCGGGCGGCGCGCGGCGCGGTGAGCCCGTACGACGCGCTGTACTCGCGCACCGAGGGCAAGAAGGCACCCGCGCCGCGCTCGATCTGGAGCCGCAACAGGTAGCAGACGTCGATGAGGGGGAGCACGGCGTCGAGGTCGGTGGAGACGCCCGCCACCGGCCAACCCTCCAACGACGGCGGAAGCAGGCTGCCCGGGGCCACCAGGGTCACCTCCGCCCCGAGGGCACCGAGGGCGAGGACCTGCGAGCGCGCCACCCGGCTGTGGCGGACGTCGCCGACGATGGCCACGCGCAGCCCGTCGAAGCACTCCACGCCGGCATCCTCGAGCTTCCGGCCGGCGCGCTCGGCGAGGACCTCGCGGATGGTGTAGCAGTCGAGGAGGGCCTGGGTCGGGTGCTCGTGCCAGCCGTCGCCGGCGTTGACCACGGCGGCGTCGACCCACCGCGCCACCGCGGCCGGCGCGCCGGCCGACGGGTGGCGCACGACGAAGGCGTCCACGCCCATGGCGGCTACCGTCTCCACCGTGTCGCGCAGCGACTCCCCTTTCTTCGCCGACGACGTGTCGACGGAGAAGGAGAGCACGTCGGCGGACAGGCGCTTGGCCGCCGTCTCGAAGGAGAGGCGGGTGCGGGTGGACTGCTCGGCGAAGAGGGTGACGACGGTGCGCCCCCGCAGCGCGGGCACCTTCGGGATGGCGCGCTGGCCCACCTCGACGAAGGCGTCCGACACCCGGAGGATCTCCTCGATGCCGTCGGCGCCGAGCTCGGCCACCGACAGCAGGTGGCGGCGGCATCCCTTGCCCGCCTCGGCCCCCGCCGCCACGGGCCCCGCGACGGGCACGCGCTGCCTCGGTGCCGCCGTCACCGGGGCACCACGTCCCCGAGCACGACGCCGTCGAGGCTGACGTCGACCTGCTCGTCGATACGCGTGGGCATGTTCTTGCCCACGTAGTCGGGGCGGATGGGCAGCTCACGGTGCCCCCGGTCGACCATCACCGCCAGCTGCACGGCCCGGGCGCGGCCGTAGTCGGCGAGCGCGTTGAGCGCGGCGCGGACGGTGCGCCCGGTGAACAGGACGTCGTCGACCAGGACGACGAGCCGGCCGGCCAGGTCACCGGGGATGTCGGTGGCGGCTTCGGGGAGCACCGGGCGTATCCCGATGTCGTCGCGGTAGAAGGCCACGTCGAGGAGCCCCACCGGGACCGCCGTGCCCTCCACCTCCTCGAGCACGCTGGCGATCCGGAAGGCCAGGGGGACGCCCCCGGTCTGCAGCCCGACGACCACGACGTCCTCGAGGCCCCGGTTGCGCTCGACGATCTCGTGGGCGATCCGGATGAGGGCCCGGTGGACGTCCTGGGCCGAGAGGACCTGGACCCGAGGAACGAAGACCCCACCTCGCGGTGGGGTCAGTCTGCGCTCTCGTTCGGCCACGAAGGCTCCTCCACGGTCCGTCCGGGCCTCACGGGACCCGCTTCACGGTCGTCGGAGGATGGTAGCAGCGAACCGGCCGGCGCCGGGCGCCGGGCCGAGCGGAGTACGTCGGCGTGCCACGCCTCGGTCGTGGCGCGCCTCGGCGTGGCGTGCCTCGGTCGTGGCGCGCCTCGGCGTCGCCGGGAGTGCTCAGCCCCGGACCCGGCGGGCGATGGTGGACAGCACGCCGTTCACGAATCCACCCGAGAATTCCGTGGAGTACTGCTTGGCCAGCTCGACGGCCTCGTCGATCACCACGGCCACGGGCGTGCCGGCCTCGGCGATGAGCTCGTACGTGGCCAGGCGCAGGACCGCCCGGTCGAGGACCGGCATGCGCTCGATCTCCCACCCCTCGGCCGCTGCCGACACCAGGGCGTCGATCTCCTGCGAGCGGTCCACCACCCCTTCGACGAGCGTCGTGGCGAAGGGGTCGGGGGCCACGGCGAGGGCCCGGAGCACGTCGAGCGGGTCGGCGCGCTTCATCTCCGCCTCGTACAACAGGGCCAGGGCCCGCTCGCGCGCCTCGTGTCGGGGCCCTTCCCCGGGCGCCCCCGGGGCGCGGTGCTCGGGCACGGCCGCTGCCGGCTATGCCCGGGTGATGTACTCGCCGGACCGGGTGTCGACCTTCAAGCGGTCACCGGGGTTCACGAACAGGGGGACCTGCACCACGAGACCCGTCTCGAGCGTGGCCGGCTTGCGGGCCCCCGACACCCGGTCGCCCTGCACGCCGGGCTCGGTCTCGGTGACCGCCAGCTCGACCGCGGCGGGCAGGTCGACGCCAACGATCTCGGCCGCGTACATCTGCAGGACGGCGTTGTCACCCTCCTTCAGGTAGTTGGCGGCGTCCCCGAGCGACGCCGGCGACACCTGCAGCTGGTCGTAGGAGATGACGTCCATGAAGACGTAGTCGGTGCCGTCGCGGTAGAGGTACTGCATCTCCCGCTTGTCGACGATGGCCTGCTCCACCCGCTCGTCGGCGCGGAACGTGCGCTCGAGCACGGCGCCGGTCCGGACGTTCTTGAGCTTGGTGCGCACGAAGGCGCCGCCCTTGCCCGGCTTCACGTGCTGGAACTCCACGACGGCGAACAGCCCGTCGGGCAGGTCGAGCGTCATGCCGTTGCGCAGGTCGTTGGTGGTGACAGCCATCAGGCGGCGACGTCCTTGGGGAAAGCGGTCAGGGTGCGGCAGCCGTTCTCGGTGACCACGACGGTGTCCTCCACACGGACACCGCCGATGCCGGGCAGGTACACCCCGGGCTCGACGGTCACGACGACTCCGGGGGCGAGGATAGCAGTCGACCCGGCTCCGACCGCCGGGCCCTCGTGGATGTCGAGGCCGACGCCGTGCCCGGTGCCGTGATCGAACGCGTCCCCCCATCCCGCCGCCGCGATCAGGTCGCGGCACGCCTTGTCGACGTCCCCGGCGGCGGCCCCGGCGCGCACGGCCGCCACCCCGGCCGCCTGGGCCTCGGCCACCACGGCGAACACCCGGGCCAGCGTGCCGGTCGGCTCGCCGCCCACGCAGAAGGTGCGCGTCATGTCCGAGCGGTACCCCTCGTACACGGCCCCGAAGTCGATCACCACGGGGTCGCCGGCCTCGATCGGCCGGGCCGAGGGCCGGGCGTGGGGCTTGGCGGCGTTGGGGCCCGACGCCACGATCGTCTCGAAGGCGCGGTCCTCGGCCCCCAGCCGGCGCATGGCGGTGTCGAGGGCCAGCGCCACGTCCTCTTCGCGCCCGCCCTGCCCGAGCATGGGGAGCACCTCGCCGAGCGCGGCGTCGGCGATGGCGGCTGCCCGCGCCATGCGCGCCAGCTCGCCGTCGTCCTTCACCTGCCGCAGTGCCTCGACCACGCCGCTCGTGGCCACGGGCTCGGCGACGGCCAGCGCGTCGGCCCAGCGACCCTTGGCGGCCCACGTGACGTGGTCGGCCTCGAGGCCGAGGCGCCCGACGGCAGCCGACTGCACCGCGGCGGCAAGTGCCTCGCGCTGGGCCTGCACGCCGCCGATGCACAGCGCCACGGCACCGTCGGTGCCCGAGGCACGCAGCTGTTCCCCCGCCTGCGTCCGGTACCGGCCGTCGGTCGTGAGCAACGCGCCCGCGGTCGTGACCAGCAGCACGCCCGCCGAGCCGGTGAACCCGGTCAGGTACCGCACGTTCGCAAGCGCGGTGACGAGGAGCGCGTCGACCGCGGCGGCGTCGAGCCCGGCGCGCAGTCGCTCCAGGCGGCGGGGCACGAGCATAGGGGGCAGCTCGCCGGCGGCGGGGCTGCTCACGGGGAGCCGGGCGGGCGCTCGGCGAGCAACGCGGCCACGGCCCGCACCGCCAGGAGGTAGCCCAGTCCGCCGAAGCCGGCGATCGCCCCGTCGGCCACGCCCGCCACCACCGACGTGTGGCGCCACGGCTCGCGGGCCGCGGGGTTGGAGAGGTGAAGCTCCACCACGACCCCCTCGAAGGCGGCGAGGGCGTCGTGCAACGACCAGGAGTAGTGCGTGAGGGCACCGGCGTTCACCACCACGGCGGCGGCCCGGCCCCGTGCGCCGTGGACGAGCTCCACGAGCTCGCCCTCGTGGTTGCTCTGGTGGTGCTCGAGCTCCAGCCCGCACGCGGCGGCCTCCGCCGTCGCCGCCGTCACGTGGTCGGCAAGCCGAGCCCGGCCGTAGATCTCGGGCTCGCGCTCACCCAGGAGGTCGAGGTTCGGCCCCGACAGCATCAGCACGAGCGCTCCCCCGCCCCCGCTCACGGCGCGCATCCCATGTCGGCCAGGGTAGCGAGGACGGCGGCCTCGTCCACCTCGTGCACGGGCTCGACCCCGCGGGGGCCGTCGAGGACGAACGTCAGGTCGTGGCGCGCCTTTTTGTCCCTCGCCATGAAGTCGACGAGCTCGCGCGCCGACGCGCCGGTGGGAAGGTCGGCGGGAAGGTCGAAGGCCCCGACGACCCGCCGGTGCAGGGCCACCCGCTCGTCGTCGACACGCCCGAGGCGCCGGGCCAGCATCGCCGCGAACACGAGCCCGATGGCCACCGCCTCGCCGTGGCGGAGGTCCCACTTGGCATCGGGCCCGAAGGCGGCCGCCTCCAGGGCGTGGGCGAGGGTGTGGCCGTAATTGAGCACCATGCGGCGGCCCGACTCGCGCTCGTCCTCGGACACGACGGCGGCCTTGATCGCCACGCACGTGGCGATCTGCTCGTCGAGCGAGAGACCGAGCAACGACGCGCCCGGGCGGCCGTCGTCGAGCAGCCCGTCGCCCAGGAAGGCGTACTTGGCCATCTCCCCGCGACCCGAGGACCACTCGCGCGCCGGCAGGGACCGCAGGGCCTCGGTGTCGCAGATGACAGCGGTGGGCTGCCAGAAGGCGCCCACGAGGTTCTTGCCCTCGGGGAGGTTGACGCCCGTCTTGCCCCCGATGGCGGCGTCGACCTGGGCGAGCAGCGTGGTGGCCACGTTCACGTAGGCGATGCCCCGGTGGAACACGGCCGCCGCGAACCCCGCCACGTCGCTGACGACGCCCCCGCCGACGGCCACCACGGCGTCCGAGCGCGCCAGGCCGAAGCCGGCGAAGTCCCGGCACAACCGCTCCACGGTGCCGAGGGTCTTGGCGGCCTCGCCGCCGGGGACGACGAAGGTCCGGGCCTCGACACCCGGGTCGACGTCCACCTCGACGCCGTCCTGGGTGACCACGGCCACCTGGCGGACGCCGGGCGGCAGCATGTCCGGGAGCAGCCGGCGCGCGCCCGCCCCGACGACGACGTCGTAGGCCCTGTCCCCCAGGCCGACCGGGACCGTGATCATCGCCCGTCCCGCTGCGCCCGCACCGCCCGGCCCGTGACGGCCAGCACGCGGTCGGCGACCTCGTCCGGGTCGAGGCCGTCCACGTCGACCACCTCGTCGGCGAGCTCGTCGTAGAGCGGCCGGCGCTCGGCGTCGATGCGGACGAGCGCTCCGGCGACCCCCTCGCCGACGCCGGACAGCAACGGCCGGCCGTCGTCGTCGCCGACCCGCGCCTCGAGCGTGTCGGGGCGGGCGCGCAGCCACACCACCGTCCCGGCGCGCCGCATGGCGGCCCGGTTGGTGGGATCGAGGACGGCCCCACCCCCGACCGACACGACGCACGCGTCGTCGCGGGCGAGGACGTCCTGCAGCGCCTCGGCCTCGCGGCGACGGAAGGCGGCCTCGCCACTCGTGGCGAAGATGGCCGCCACCGACGTCCCCGCGGCCTGCTCGACGACGTCGTCGGTGTCGACGACGGGACGCCCGAGCCGCGCCGCGACCAACCGGCCCACCGTCGACTTCCCCGTGCCCATCATGCCGACGAGCAGGAGGTGCTCAGCCACTGCCGGCCGCGACGGCCGACGACGGCGTGTCGTGCAGCGACGACAGGTAGCCGTCCCGGTTGCGCAACACCTCGGCCAGCGAGTCGCCCCCGAATTTCCGCAACGCCTCGGCGGCGAGCACGAGCGCCGTCATGGTCTCTGCCACGACGCCCATGGCCGGCACGGCAGTGACGTCGGTCCGCTCCTTGAACGACACGGTCGCCTCCTTGGTGACCACGTCGACGGTGCCGAGCACGGGCCGGTTCAACGTGGCGAGGGGCTTCATGCCGACACGCGCCACGACGAGGCCGCCGGTCGACATGCCCCCTTCGATGCCACCGGCGCGCGCCGTCTCGCGGCGGTAGGCGCCGTCGGCCTCGTCCCACGTGATGGCGTCGTGTGCCTCGGAGCCGCGCCGGGTGGCCACGTCGGCGCCCTCACCGAACTCCACGTACTTGACGGCCTGGATGCTCACGAGCGCCTGGGCGAGCAACCCGTCGAGGCGCCGGTCCCAGTGGACGTGGCTGCCGAGCCCCACCGGCACGCCGTAGGCGAGGACCTCGACCACCCCGCCCAGGGAGTCGCCGTCCTTGGCGGCCGCCTTCACGGCGGCCACCATCCGCGCCTCCACGTCGGGGTCGAAGCAGCGGACGGGTGAGTCGTCGACGCGCCCGAGGTCGTCGGGCCCCGGGCGCTGGCCGTCTCCGGCGCGCACCGGCCCCAGCCCGATGACGTGGCTGACCACGGCGATGCCCAGCCGGGCGAGCAGCGCCTTGGCCAGGCAGCCGGCGGCCACCCGGGCGGCGGTCTCCCGGGCGGACGCCCGCTCGAGGACGTCGCGGGCGTCGTCGAACCCGTACTTCTGCATCCCGGCGAGGTCCGCGTGCCCGGGGCGGGGCTTCGTGAGGACGGTGCTGGGCGCGCCCGGGTCGGGAGACATCTCCTCCTGCCACTTGGGCCATTCGGTGTTGGCGATCTCGACGGCCACCGGCGCCCCGAGCGTGCGGCCGTGGCGCACGCCTCCGACGAGCGAGACCTCGTCGGCCTCGAAGCGCATCCGGGGGCCCCGCCCGTAGCCGAGGCGTCGTCGGGCGAGCTCGCCGGCGACCGCCGCGGTCGTCACCGGGAGCCCGGCGGGCAGGCCCTCCACGATCACGACGAGCGCCCTGCCGTGGGACTCTCCCGCGGTGAGGAACCTGAGCACGCGGCCAATCTACTTCGGCGTCCCCACAGGCCCCGCGGTGCGCAGGGCGGGTCAGGCCCCGCAGGCCCCGCGGTGCGCAGGGCGGGTCAGGCCCCGCGGTGCGCAGGGCGGGTCAGGCCCCGCGCTGCGCAGGGCGGGTCAGGCCCCGCGCTGGAAGAGCGCGTGGGCCACGGGCCCTCCCCACAGCACCGTCAGCCACGCGCCGGCAGCGAGAAAGGGGCCGAAGGGGATCTTGGTCTTGCGACCGGCCCCGGTCACCGCCATGGCCACGACGCCCAGGACGGACCCCAGGACGAAGGCGGCGAGGAACCCGACGAAGGCGCGGCCGAGGCCCAGCCACCCCGTGGCGGCACCGATCACACCCGCCAGCCGCACGTCGCCGAACCCCATGCCGCGCGGGACGGCGATGTGGACGGCGTAGAAGGCGGCGAACGCGCCGCCGCCGGCGATGGCGGCCCGGGTGAGCGCCCCCCACCGGTGGTCGACGGCCGACGCCACCACCAGCAGCGGGATCAGGAGGGCCAGGGTGGGGTAGATCAGGCGGTTGGGGATGATCTGCCGCTCGAGGTCCACGGCGCTGATCGCCACCAGCGACAGGCCCAGCACGGCGAACGGGGCCAGGGCCGCGTCGGCCCCGATGCGGGCCGCCATGGAGCCGAGCACCGCGGCGCTGACGACGGCGAGGACCGCGGGCCGCCACGGGTGCGCCACCGCCTGCCCACACGACGGGCAGCCCGACCGCAGTGTCAGGGACCGCGCCACGGGGACGAGGGCGAGCCCACGCGCCGGCGTAGCGCACGACTGGCATCGCCACCAGGGACGGGTCATCGGGAGGCGCGCGCCCATCCGCTCCACGAGCACCTCGAGCCCGTCGCCGAGGACCAGTCCGCCCGCCGCGCTGACCCCCGTGACGAGGGCGTGCATGGCGGGCACGCTAACCGAAGGGCATGACGGCGCCGCGGATGCGCGCCGCCTGAACGGAGCCGCCCGGGCAGGTGCGCCCCGGGAGACGCCCCTCCGGCCTTACTTCTTGGCCGGCTCGTAGAAGGGGTTGGCGCCGCTGGCGTGGTCGGTGACGTCGACGACGGACGCGATCTCGGGGACGGCCTCGCGCAGTGCGACCTCGATCCCCTGCGACAGCGTGACCTTGGCGAGGCCGCAGCCCTGACACCCGCCGCTGAGACGGACGTAGACCACGCTCTCCTCCACCGCCACCAGGTCGGCACGGCCCCCGTGCATGGCGATCGACGGGTTCACCTGGTCGTCGAGCACCGCCAGGATGCGCTGGGCGAGCTCGCCCGTGAGATCCCCCTGGCGGCGCTCGGTGAAGGCCTCGGGCCGCGGTGGGGTGTTCGGGTTCAGGATGACCAGCCCGCCCTCGCCCTCCTCGGACCAGTCGAGCCGGGCCCCCACCAGGCGGGCGGCGCTCGACTCGGGCACCACCACGGTCAGGCCGGCATCCTCGGCGACGGCGTCGCCGGCCCCGGCGTCAGACGCCGCCTGGAAGTAGATGTCATAGGTGTAGGCGCCGTCGCGGGCGCCGGTGACCTCGACCCACAGGGCCAGGTGCTCGGCGTCGGCCTCCTGGGCGCGGGCGTCCAGCACGACACCGCGTGCCGCGGGTGTCACGGTGAGTACAGCGGTGGTCGCGGTGTCCTCGACCGAGGCGTCCTGAGCCATGGTGGCAACCTCCCCGCACCATCATAGGTGTGTGGCCCGAGTACTCCTTCTCCTTCCTTCGGCCACGTACCGCGCCGCGGACTTCCTCGACGCCGCCCGGGCGCTCGGGGTCGAGGTCGTCGTCGGCACCGACGAGCCCCACGCCCTGAAGGCCGCCATGGGTACTCGCTCCCTCGAGGTCCCCCTGGGCGATCCCGCCGAGGCGGCCCGCCTGATCGCCGCCCACGACGCCGTGGCCCCCCTCGACGCCGTGGTGGCGGTCGACGACGCCGGCACCGTGGTGGCGGCGGCCGCCGGGGAGCTGCTCGGCTTGCGGCACAACCCCCCCGAGGCCGTCGCCGCGGCGCGCGACAAGCTCGCCATGCGCACCCGCCTGGCCGCTGCCGAGGTGCCCCAGCCGGCGTTCGCACCCCTCCCCGCGGATGCGGGGCCCGAGGAGGTCGCGGCCGTGGCCCGGCGGGTGGGCCTGCCGTGCGTGATCAAGCCGACGACCCTGTCCGGCAGCCAGGGGGTCCTGCGCGCCGACACGACCGACGAGGCCGTCGCCGTCGCCGCGCGCGTGCGGCGCATCGCCACCGCCGCCGGGGTGGCGACCGCCACCCCGCTGCTCGTGGAGCGGTTCGTCCCGGGAGCAGAGGTCGCGGTCGAAGGCCTGCTCGTGGCGGGTGAGCTTCGGCCCCTGGCCGTCTTCGACAAACCCGACCCCCTCGACGGGCCGGCGTTCGAGGAGACCATCTACGTGACCCCGTCACGCCTGGCCCCGCTCGATGCCGCCGCGGTGCTGGCGGCGGCGGCCGGGGCGACGGCCGCGCTCGGGTTGCGCGACGGCCCCGTACATGCCGAGGTGCGCGTCAGCGGCGGGCGGGCCTCGGTCATCGAGGTGGCGGCGCGGACCATCGGTGGCCTGTGCTCGCGCGCGCTGTCGTTCTCCACGGGTCGCTCGCTCGAGGCGCTCGTGATCGCCCATGCGCTGGACATGCCGCTCGGCGCCACCGCTGCCGTGGGGGCGTCGGGCGTCCTCATGGTCCCGATCCCGCGTGCCGGGGTCTTCGTCGGCGTCGACGGCGGCGTCGAGGCGTTGGCCGTCCCGGGCGTCACCGACGTCCAATTCACCGTGGCGCCCGGCCGCCGGGTGGCTCCTGTCCCCGAGGGGAACCGCTACCTCGGCTTCGTCTTCGCCCGCGATCGGACGCCCGAACGGGTGGAGCGCGCGCTGCGGCGGGCGCGGGCGGTGCTGGACGTCGACATCGACCCCGACGCGGGCGCGGGGCCACCCGCCTGCTGACGCCGCGTGGGCGAGGTGGACGACGGCCGACGGGTCGAGACCCACCTGGCGGCCCCGGTCCGACCATCGCTGCCGATGCCACTACCGTGTGGCGGTGCGCGTCCTGCTGGTGTCGACGTACGAGCTCGGCCATCAGCCGCTGCACGTGGCCTCGCCCGCCGGTGCACTGGCGCGCGCCGGCCACGACGTGCGGTGCGCCGACCTCGCCGTCGAGGCGCTCGACCCCGACACGCTGTCATGGGCGGAGGCGGTGGCGTGCTCGGTTCCCATGCACACGGCCATGCGCCTGGCGCGCACCGTGTGCACGGAGGTCCGCTCCCGGCGCCCGGACATTGCGCTGTGCCTCTACGGGCTCTACGCCGGGCTCGACGGCGTGCACGGCGCGGCGCCCGTGGCCGACGTCACCATCGCCGGGGAATACGAGCCGGCGCTGGTCGCATGGGCCGACGACCTGGCGGGTCGAACGGGACGCACCGCCATGACGACCGGGGTCGGGGGCAGTGTCGGGACAGGCGGCTCGCGTACCGTCGTCGAGCTCGGTCGGGGCCACTTCGGGTTGCCCGCCCGCCACCTCCTGCCGAAACTGGAGCACTACGCCCGCCTGGCCGTGGGGGCCGAGCACCGACTCGCCGGCTACGTGGAGGCGAGCCACGGGTGTGCGCACCGCTGCCGCCACTGCCCCGTCCCCGTCGTGTACGACGGGCGCACCCGCCTGGTCTCGGTCGACGCCGTCGTGGCTGACGTCGCCCAGCTGGTGGCCATGGGCGCCCGCCACATCACCTTCGGCGACCCCGACTTCCTGAACGGCCCCCACCACGCGCTGCGGGTCGTCGACGCCGTCCACGGCGCCTTCCCAGACGTGACCTTCGACGTCACCGCCAAGGTCGAGCACATCCTGCGCGACCGCACCGTGTGGACGCGTCTCGCCGCCGCGGGCTGCCTGTTCGCGGTGTCGGCGTTCGAGTCGGCCAGCGACGACATCCTCGTGCACCTGGACAAGGGGCACACCGCCGCCGAGGAGGTCGAGGCGGTGGCCGTCCTGCGCGCCGCGGGCATCGAGCCGCGTCCGTCGCTGCTCCCCTTCACGCCGTGGACCACGGCGGGCGACGTCGTCGACATCCTCGACCTCGTGGCGCGCTGCGACCTGGTGGGGAACGTCGACCCCGTGCAACTCGCCATCCGCCTCCTCGTGCCCCCCGGCTCGCTCCTCGTCACCTCCGGGACCCTGGCGGGCCGCGTGGGCGACTACGACGCCGAGCACCTGGGGTGGAGCTGGACGTCGCCCGATCCTCGTCTCGACGTGCTCCAGGAGCGGCTGGCCGTCTTGGCGGAGCGCGCCGGGACCGACGGGTGGCCCGCCCGGGAGGCCTACGACGCCGTGCGCGCCACCGCGGCCGCGGTACTCGGCGACGCCGGGCCCGGGCCGGCGCCCGCGCCCGAGGACCGTCTGCGCTCGTCCGTCGCGCCCGACGAGCGCCCGCGCCTCACCGAGTCGTGGTTCTGCTGTGCCGAGCCCAGCGGCGCGCAATTCGAATCGGTCCGGATGGTGGAACCGGTCCGGATGGTGGAACCGGTCCGGATGGTCGAGGCGGCACCGGTGGGCGAGCCCACCGCCGCAGGCGGGAGGTAGAGGACATGGGCGGTCGACAGTCGGCGACCCAGGGAACGACGGCGGCGGCCAAGGGCCGCCACGAGCCCTGGCACGGTGCCCCGGAAGGCTCGCACGAGTGGGTGAGCTTCCCGGATCCCGAGGAGGAGCGCACCTGGCTGTTCGACGTCACCTTCCTCGAGAGCCGGTGGACGTGCATCTTCGGCCAGGGCTGCCAGGGCGTCCTCACAGGCCCCGCTCCCGAGCTGGTGCAGGGTTGCTGCTCGTACGGGGCGCACTTCACCGGTGCCAAGGACGCCCGCCGCGTCCAGGCGGCGGCGGCCAAGCTCACGCCCGAGCAGTGGCAGTTCCACGGCAAGGCCCGCACCGCGGGGAAGGCCCGGCCCGACGTCGTCGTGCGTTCCAAGTCCGGCGACCTCACCACCCGCCTGGTGAAGGACGCGTGCATCTTCCTCAACCGTGTCGACTTCCCCGGCGGCCCCGGATGCGCGCTGCACCGCGCCGCGGCCGAGCAGGGCATCCCGCACCTCGAGCTCAAGCCGGACGTCTGCTGGCAGCTGCCGCTGCGCCGTGACGACGAGATCGCCGACGACGGCCACGTCACGTCGGTCATCAGGCAGTGGGACCGCCGCGACTGGGGTGACGGCGGCTTCGAGTTCCACTGGTGGTGCACCGAGTCGCCCGAAGCCTTCGTGGGGACGCGCCCGGTCTACGAGGAGCTCGAGGACGAGCTCGTCGCCATGGTCGGCAAGAAGATCTTCAAGCGACTCGTCCGCTACCTCCGGGCCCGCGACACGGCCCTCGGCCTGGCGGCCGCCAACGGGGCCGGCAACGGGGCCGGCAACGGGGCCGCCCGGACGGGGGCCCCGCTCGCCCCGGTGATGGTCCCGGCGGCGACGTCCGTCGCCGTCCCCGCGCCCGTGCGCCTGCCGCATCCGGCCGTCCGCAAGGCGCGGCCCTCCTGAAGTCCCGGCCCCGGCAGGCAGCCTGCGCCGGGGGGTGACGACGGGCCGCGACCGCGGCGCTGACAACCGGGTGGCCACGGACCTCGACATCGCCACCGCGACGGATCTGACAACACGTCCGCAACGGGCCCTGCCGGGGCCCACGTCACTCAAGGTGGTCGCCCGGCCTGCCGACTGAGGGACTGTGATTCGCACGCGTCTCGCCGGCGCACTCGCCGCGGCCGCTCTGGCGGTCGCCGTCGTCGCCGGCACCGACGTCGCCGTGGCCACAGGAGCCGCGGCCGCACCGACGCCGCACACGGTGGGCAGCCCCGCCCCCGACGCGCCCACGCCCAGCGATTTCTGGCTGGCTACGGCGCACGGGGACGTGTGGAACTTCGGAGCCACTGCGTCGTATGGCTCGGCGAGCTCGCTACCCCTGGCCCACCCCGTCGTGGGCATCGTCCCGACGCAGACGGGTCTCGGCTACTGGCTGGTGGCCTCGGACGGCGGCGTCTTCGCCTACGGCGACGCCGGGTTCCACGGCTCCACCGGGGCGATCGCACTCAACGAGCCGATCGTGGGCATGGCGCCCACCCCCGACGGGGCGGGCTACTGGCTGGTGGCCTCCGACGGCGGCATCTTCTCCTTCGGGGACGCCGCCTTCTCTGGATCCACCGGCGCCATCCATCTCAGCCAACCCATCGTGGGCATGGCGCCCACCCCCGACGGGGCGGGCTACTGGCTGGTGGCCTCGGACGGCGGCATCTTCGCCTTCGGGGACGCCGCCTTCCACGGCTCCATGGGCGCGAGCCCCACGCCCGACCCCGCCGAGAAGGTCGTGTCGAGCGAGACCGGCGCGGGGTACTGGGTCGTCGACCAGAACGGCACCGTCCACGCCTTCGGGGACGCGCTCGGCTCGGCGCCGCCGCCCCAGGGGCTCATGTTCCGGTCGGTCACGCCGGGCGACGCCGTGGCGCTGTTCGCCTTCGCGCAGCTGGGCAAGCCCTACATCTGGGGCGGCAACGGCCCGACCGGGTACGACTGCTCGGGCCTGACCCTGGCCTCGTGGACGCACGCCGCGGGCATCACCTTCGCACGCGTGGCCGACGACCAGTACCACACGGCCGGGCAACCGGTGGCGCTCGACGCGCTGCAGACGGGCGACCTCGTGTTCTGGGGATCCAACCAGTCCGACTGGACGAGCGTGTACCACGCCGCCATCTACGTGGGCGGGGGTCGGATCGTCGAGGCGACCGGCGACCACGTGCAGCTGAACTCGCTCGGCCAGTGGGGCAGCGGCGACCTCATGCCCAACGGCCGGCACCCGTAGCCGTCTGCTCCCCGGCGCGCAGGGCGCCCGCCCGTCACTCCGCCAGCGGGTCGTCCTCGAGCGACACACCCGAGCCGGGACCCAGGATGTCTTCCAGCTCGTCGGACTCGGCCATGCACCACGACGCGTGCTCGTCGTCGGGCTCGGCGCCGCACTCCGGACAGCGCTTGTTGGCGGTCGCGATCGAGCGCTTCAGGCTGCGGGCCTCCTCGAAGCGGCGATGCCGTCCCTTCTTCACGAGCGACTCCCCTGTCGGCCGGGCGCGTGGATCACGGCGAGGACTCGCAGAGAGTCTATCTGCCGGTCAGGGGGCGCCCGACCCGCCCCCGGACCGGCCCGGGACCGGCCCGGGACCACGGCCACCCGCTCGTCTGCCTGCTCAGGGGGCGCGACGCCGTCGCCACTACAGTCAGGGCATGCCCGAGGAATTCGACCCGGCGGCCATGGTGGGGCGCTTCCGCGCCCGCGCCGCCGCCGTCCGGTCCCGGGGCATCCCCCCCGTCGAGGGCCCGGAACGCCAGCGCTTCGTCGAGCAGGCCCAGCTCGACTTCATGGACTACGCCATGATCGGCGACGCCGAGACCTCCCTCGACGACGGCATCCTGACGTTGCGCGTCGATCTGCGGCCCGAGGCCGCCGCACCGGGCACCGGGACGGTGACGGACGGGGGGTCAGGGGCCGCGGCCACCTGAGGCACGGCCGCCCGCCTCGGGACGCACCCCCTCACCCCCCGTAGTTCATCCGGGTGTCCTGCATGCGCAGCACACCGCCCTCGCCGTCCCCGTCGCCCGCGGGCGACGCGCCGCCCCCGGGCCGCGCCGGTTCCTGCGCCTGGCCGCAGTCGACGACCTCGCCCACGAACCACGTGTGGCTCCCGAGCATCAGGGCATGGCGCAGCTCGCAGTCGAGCCAGGCCGCCGCCACGTCGAGGACAGGCGCGCCCGTCGAGGCCGCGTGGACCGGCTCGCCGTCCATCGTCCCCGCACCCGAGGCGTCGACCGACGACGACACCACCGGCTTGGCGAAGCGGCGGACGAGCGCCCGCTGGGCGCGCGGCAGCAGGCTGAGCGCGAAGACGCCACCCTCGTGGAGCAGCGCGTGGGTCACCGACCCCGCCTCCACGCCGATGCCGACCAGCTTCGGCTCGGTGGCGACCTGGGTCGCCCAGCTGATCGTCATGAGGTTGCGCCGATCCCCCGCCCTCGTGCCCACCACGTACAAGCCGCTCGGCATGGACCACAGCACCCGCCGTCGCAGGCGGTCGTAGCCGTCGGGCTCCCGGCCCGGGGGGACGGGGCCGACCACGCCGTGCCCCCCCGTCACGACGAGCCCCCGGGCCCGGTGGCGCCCAGGGCGTCGAGGCGCGCCTCGGCCTTCACGTAGCCGGCGGCCGCCTGGGTGAGCTCGGACGTGGCCCGGCCCAGCACGGCGCCGTCACCGGCGGCCGCCTTGCTGCAGTCGCGCCCCGCCGCGGCGGCCGCCGCGTAGGCGGCGGTGAGCACGGCCGACAGCTGGTCGTCGGGCGCCGGGAGGTTCTGGTTGGCGGCCAGGGCGTCGTTGACGAGCACGTCGCAGTCGGTGCGCAGGGCGGCGGGGTCGTGACGCGCCTGCACCATCACGATCCGTCGGGCGTCGCCGCGCAGCGCGCCGAGGCTGGCCGACAGCCCTGTCGTCGTGGCCCACGACCGGACCTGCTCGCCGATGGTCTTCCCGGGGTAGGGGCTGCCGCAGGCCGCGAGCGCCACGCCGGCGACGAGCAGCACGGCGGCGGCGCGCCTCACCGCCCGCCGGCGCCCGGCAGCCCCGCCGGCGGCCACGCCGGGTCGAGCTGGCGCAGGAAGAGCGCGCAGCGCTCCTCCTCGGCGGCCTCGCCGATGGCGGCGGCCGCGGCCCGCAGCCCCTCCACGCAGCGCAGGAACCCGCGGTTGCCGGCGTTCGCCCACCGGACATACCCACTCCCCCGCCATCCCGCCCGGCGCAGCGCGTCGAGGCCCCGGTGGTAGCCGACGCGGTAGCAGGCGTACGCCTCGACATCGTCGCGCGACACGTCGCCGAGCGCCGCCCACGCCTCGGACCACTCGGGGAAGGCGCGCACCACGTCGGCCACGGCGTCGTGACGGGCGGCGGCGGGCACCGCCGACGCCGCCGCCAGGCGTTCGACGCCGGCCGCAGGCGCCGGGGGCAGCACCGTGTCGGGCGGAGCCGAGCCGAGGTCGATCGGGCCGGTCACCGCGACCGCCCCCGGGTGCCGCCGGCCTCGGGGAGGTAGTGGCGTCCGCCGCCGGTGTCCGCCCAGACGCGCATGGTGCGGTCGGTGATGGGGTCCTTGAAGACCTCGTCGGTCGGGACCCAGCCGGGCTCGGGGCCGTCGGACTCCCCATGGCGGCGCACGAAGAGGCTCATGGCCGCGGCCACCAGGACCGCGGCGACGACGAGCACGCCGAGGAGCGCGTACAGCACCGCGTCCCTACCGCCGGGGGCCGATGACGACGGCCGTCCCGTACGCGGCGATCTCGGTGAGGGCCTGGCCGATCTCCGAGGAGTCGAACCGCATCCCGACGATGGCATTGGCCCCCATGAGCCGGGCGTTCTCGATCAACCGGTCCATGGCGTGGCGCCTGCTGTCCTCGAGCAGCTTGGTGTAGGCCCCGACCTCACCGCCGACGAGCGACTTGAACGACGCCCCGATCCCCCGGACCGCGCCCATCGAGCGGACCACGAGCCCGAAGCACGACCCGAGCGTCCGCTGCACCTCGTACTCCGGGAAGTCGAAGGCGGTGGTGATCGGGAAGCTGGCGTAGCCGGCACCGGCGGTGCCCGGGCCCTCTGTCGTCACGGTCGTCTCCCTCGGGTCGGGCTCCGCCGGGCTGCCCAGCCGGTCCGCCTGCGACGGCGGGCCCGGGCCGGCCGGGGCGCGACGCCAGGGCGTCACTCGAAGCAGACGAGATGGTAGTCCCGGCCCTTGCGCAGCACGACGAGCCGGTCGAACAGCAGGTCGTGTCGTCCCACACGGGCGTCGACGTCCTGCACGCGGCGGTCGTTCACGTACACACCACCCTGGGAGACGAGCGTGCGGGCCTGGCCCTTCGACCGGGCCAGGCCGGCCTCGACGACGGCGTCGACGAGTGCCACGCCGTCGCCGTCGAGGGCCCCACGCGGGCGGGTCGACGTCGGCGTCTCGGCGCACACGGCCAGGAGCATGCGCTCGTCGAGCGACGCCAGCTCCCCCGAGTAGAGGGCCTGGGCGGCGGCCTCGGCCTGGGCGGCCTCGGCCTCGCCGTGGACGAGCGCGCACACCGCGCCCGCCAGGGCGCGCTGGGCCTGGCGACGCTCGGGGTGCGCCTCGGTCGCCGCGTCGAGCGAACGGATGGCGTCGTGGTCGAGGAAGGTGAAGTACCGCAGGTACGCGCCGACGACGCTGTCCTCGGAGCGCAGGAGGAACTGGTAGAGCTGGTACGGGCTCGTCCGGCGGGGGTCGAGCCACACGGTGCCGGTCTCGGTCTTGCCGAACTTGGTGCCGTCGCTCTTGAGCACGAGCGGGGTCGTCAGCCCGAAGACCTCGGCACGCCGGACCTTGCGCACCAGCTCGATGCCCATCGTGATGTTGCCCCACTGGTCGCTCGCGCCGAGCTGCAGCCGGCAGCCCTCGGTGTCGAACAGGTGCAGGAAGTCGTAGGCCTGCAGCAGCATGTAGCTGAACTCGGTGAAGGAGATTCCCTGGTCCGGGCGCTCCAGCCGGGCACGCACGGACTCCTTCGCCACCATGTGGTTGACGGTGAAGTGCTTGCCGACGTCCCGCAACAGCTCGATGACGCCGAGCCGGTTCAACCACTCGCCGTTGTCGAGCAGCAGCGCCCGCGCCGGCCCCGCCGTGGCGTCGAAGTCGAGGAACCGCTCGAGCTGGGCACGCATCCCGGCCAGGTTGGCCTTCAGATCGTCCTCGGAGAGCAGCGGGCGCTCCTCGCTCTTGCCCCCGGGGTCGCCGATCAGGCCGGTGCCGCCGCCGGCCAGCGCGATGGGCCGGTGCCCGGCCTCCTGCAGGCGGCGGAGCATGAGCACCTGGAGCAGGCTGCCGACGTGCAGGCTGTCGGCGGTGGGGTCGAACCCGATGTACGCCGTCACCTGGCCGCGGTCGAGCCGCTCGAGCACCGACGGGTCGGTGACCTGGTGGATCAGGCCCCGGAACTCGAGGTCAGCCGACAGCGGAGGCATGGCCCCAGCCTGCCACGCAGCCACCTGCCCCCCGGGTGACTCGGCACGTCGGGGTGTCACACCCCGCCCGAGGGCATGGCGAGCGCGCCGCCGTCGACCACGAGCACGTGCCCGGTGATCCACGACGCCGCGTCGGACGCCAGGAACAGCGCGGCGGCGGCGATGTCGTCGGGCTCGCCCAGGCGTTTGAGCGGCAGGCGCCCGGCCACGGCGTCGCCCGCCGACTCCCACAGGGCGCGGGCGAAGTCGGTGCGCACCAGCCCGGGCGCCAGCGCGTTGACACGCACGCCGGGGCCGAGCTCGTAGGCGAGCTGGCGCGTCAGGTGGGCGAGCGCCGCCTTGGTGACGTTGTACCAACCGATCCCCCGCTCCACGGACAAGCCGCCCACCGACGACAGGTTGAGCACCGAGCCGCCGCGCTCGGCCATGGACGACCGCCATGCACACTGCGTCCACATCAGGGCGGCTTCCTGGTTGACCTGCACCGTCTTCTCGGCGCGGGCGGCGTCGATGTCCATGAGCGGGCCGAAGTACGGATTGGTGGCGGCGTTGTTGACGAGGATGTCGACCGAGCCGAAGCGCTCGACGGTGGCGGCCACACAGCGGGGGGCGGCGTCGGGGTCGCCCACGTTGGCCGCGTGCCACGCCACCGGGCCGCCGAGGCCCTCCATCGACGCGGCCGCCTCGGCCAGGGAGTCGGCCTTGCGCGACGACAGCATCACGCTGGCGCCGGCCTCGGCGAAACGGGCGGCGATGGCCCTGCCGATCCCGCGCGATCCCCCCGTCACCAGCGCCACCTTGCCGTCGAGCCGCAGGTCCATGGCGCCCCACCCTAGGACGGCGCGGCGGGCTCCCCCGCAGCGCAGGGTGTGTGCGCCGCCGGCGCACGCCGGCCCCGTAGGCTCGACGCCGTGAACCGTCTGGCCGCGGAGACGAGCCCGTACCTCCGCCAGCACGCGCACAACCCGGTCGACTGGTACCCCTGGGGTGACGAGGCCTTCGACCGCGCCCGCGCCGAGGACCGGCCGGTCTTCTTGTCGGTCGGGTACTCCGCGTGCCACTGGTGCCACGTCATGGCGCACGAGTCGTTCGAGGACGGCCCGACCGCGCAGGAGCTCAACGCCGGGTTCGTCTCGGTCAAGGTCGACCGCGAGGAGCGGCCCGACGTCGACGCCGTCTACATGGAGGCCGTGCAGGCCACGACGGGGCGCGGCGGATGGCCGATGACCGTCTTCCTCATGCCCGACGGCCGGCCGTTCTTCGCGGGGACGTACTTCCCGGTGCGCGACGGTCACGGCATGCCGGGCTTCCGGCGCGTGCTCGGCGCCGTCGACGACGCCTGGCGCAACCGCCGCCGGGACGTCGAGCGCCAGGCCGACGCGTTGGCCGAGGCCATCGCCCGGCGCGTGCAGCTGCCCGCCGACCTGGCGCCCGCCGTGGGCGGCGTGCCCGCCGACCTGGGCGCGTCGTCGAGCCGGCTGCTCGACGCGGCCGTGGCCGAGCTGCGGGCGCGCTTCGACCCGGCCTGGGGCGGCTTCGGCCCGGCGCCGAAGTTCCCGCAGCCCCAGCTGGTGGAGCTCTGCCTGCGCCACCACCACGCCACCGGGGACGAGTCGTCGCTCGCCATGGCCACCACCACCCTGGGCGCCATGGCCGCCGGCGGCATCTACGACCACCTCGGCGGGGGCTTCGCCCGCTACGCCACCGACACCTCCTGGACGGTGCCGCACTTCGAGAAGATGCTCTACGACCAGGCCGGCCTGGTGCGCGCCTACCTGCACGCCTGGCAGGTCACGAAGGGGGCCCGGTGGCTCCAGGTCGTGGAGGAGACCGTCGGCTACGTCCTCGGCACCCTGGCGGCGCCGGGCGGCGGCCTGTACTGCGCCGAGGACGCCGACTCCGAGGGCGAGGAGGGCCGCTTCTACGTGTGGACCCCGGCCGAGGTCGTCGGCGTCCTGGGGCCCGAGCTCGCGGAGGTCGCCACCGAGTGGTACGGGATCTCCGACGCCGGCAACTTCGAGGGCCGCACGATCCTGCGCCGGCCGACCTCGGGGGACCTCCGCCGGCCGCCCCAGGTCGAGGAGGCCCGTCGCCGCCTGGCCGAGGCCCGGGCACTGCGGGTGCGGCCCGGCCTCGACGACAAGGTCCTCACGGAGTGGAACGCCATGTTCGCCGCCGCGCTGGCGGAGGCCGCCGCCGCCGCGGCGCGGCCCGACTGGGCGGCCGCGGCCGTCGGGGTGGGCGAATTCCTGCTCGCCGAGCTGCGCCGGCCGGGCGACGGGCGGTGGCTGCGGTCGTGGCAGGGTGGCCGGGCGCGCCACCTCGCCTACGCCGCCGACTACGCCTGGGTGGTCGACCTCTTCACCCGGCTGGCCGAGCTCACCGGCCAGCCCCGGTGGCTCGACCACGGGCGCGAGGCGGCCACCGCCATGCTGTCGCTCTTCGCCGGCGACGACGGGCTGCTGTTCACCACGGGCCACGACGCTGAGGCGCTCGTGGTACGCCCCCTCGACCTGCTCGACGGCGCGGTCCCGGCGGCGAACTCCGTGGCCGTCACCGCGCTGCTGCGGCTCGGTGCGCTCACGGGTGACGACGCGCTGGGCGAGGCGGGCGAGACGATCCTGCGCTCGCTGTGGCGCGTCGCCGCCGAGCACCCCCTGGCGGCGGCCAACACGGTGGCCGGTGGCGCGCTGGCGTCGGGTGGGGTCACCGAGGTCGTGGTGGCCGGCGAGCGCCCCGACCTCGTGGCCGCGGCGCGCCGGCGGTTCGAGCCCACGATGGTGCTCGCCTGGGGGGAGCCCACGGCGTCGCCGCTGTGGGCCGGGCGCGAGCCGGGGCACGCCTACGTGTGCCGGCGCTACGCGTGCCGGGCCCCGGCCGATTCGCCCGAGGAGCTCGGCGAGCGCCTCGACGAGGAGCTCGCCGCGGCCCTCGCCCGGGTCGGCGCGGGGGCGGGGACGCGCCCGTGACGGCGCGCGGCGACCTCGTGGCCCCGAGCCCGGGCGACGGCGCGGAGGGCCACGGCCGACGGCGGCGGCGTGGGCACGAGCCCCGCCGGGAGCGCCGCCGGGGACGGGGGCGGCTGCCGACCCAGGCCACGGGGACGCACCGCTGCATGGTCCTCGGCTGCACGGTCGACGACACGGTCGCCGTCGATCTCGGCACCGGCGCCCTGGTCCGCCTGCGCATCACCTGGGGCGAGGGACGCGAGCCCGACCTCGTCCCCTTCGACGTGATGGACGTGGCGTGGGCTCCCGACCCCGAGGGCGACGACCTGGCCCAGCCCGAGGCGGTCACCGTCGACGGCGTGCCCGCCTCGCTCGGCACCGTGGGGGGCCGGCGGGCGCGCCGGGTCCTGCGCGCCCTGGTCGTCCCCGTCGAGAAGCACCTGCTCGGCTTCCCCGGGTCCTCCGCCCCGTACTGGGAATTCCACGGCATGCGGCCCTCGGTCGCCGTCGTCGTGCCGAGCCGGGGCCCGCTGCTGTTCCTGCGCCGCCAGGACGACACCGTGTGGGCGCGCTTCGGCTGGCCGCGCAGCGACAACTGGCTCCCCGTGGAGGACCGCCGGGCGATCGCCGCCCTGCACGGCGCCCGACGCGACCGGCTGTCGGGGAAGGACCTGGCGGGCGCGTTGGGGTTCCGCCCCTCGTTCGTGGTGGTGGCGCTCAGCCGACCGCGCCAGGGCCACTGCTACAAGACGGTGGCCGCGCTCCTGCCCCGCCCCTGAGGGACGGGCCCCGCACGCGCTAGCGGGCGACCTTCCCGGCGGCCAGGCGCCCCGACGCCAGGTCCTCGGCCATGGCCCAGCCGAAGGCGACCAGGCGGTCGTCGCGCTTGAGGTTCACACCCTTGAACAGCGCCGCCACGCCGTCGTCGGGGACCCGGACCTTCGGGCCGCCCAGATCGAGGGCACCCGCGGGCGAGCCGTCACCGGCGAGGATGAAGGTGCGGTCGTCGATGCGGCCCTCGGCGCCGAAGCGCTTGGCCAGGCGCCGGCCCCAGGCCCGCTCCTCGCCCGACGCCTTGTGGCCCGGCCGCGGCACCACGTCGGCCAGCCCGACGAAGGCCTGGTACGCCTCGCACGTCGCCAGGCGGGTGCCCACCAACACGTCCTCGTCGGGGAAGGCGAGCAGCGCCCGCCGGTACTGGTCGCCCAGCAGGAGGCGGAAGGCCTGCTCGGCCTTGGCCGTGCGGTCGACGGTGGCCACGCCGACGAGCAGCGACGGCGTCCCACCGATGCGCTCCAGCGTGGAGAACGAGTAGCCCCGCAGCTTGGTCCCCTCGCGCACCAGGCTGATCAGGACCCACTCCTCGCACTGCTTGGACAGGAAGCCGATGTCGAATCCCGGCTTCCGGTCGACGCAGAGATCGGCCATCTCGGCCAGTTCGGCGTCGCTCAGTGCTGTGCAGTCCTTGGTCCCGACGTCAAACGGCATGGCCTGCTCCGTGCTCGTCCAGCTGCTCCGACACCCCATCGGACGTCACGGGCGATGGCAGGGCCAGGGTCCGGGGCGGCTCAGGGGTACCCCCCAGGATACGGGACGCGGGGACCACTGGCCCACTCGGGACCCCGGGCGGGCCCGCGGGCGGCCCCGCGCGCCGTCCCCGCCCTGCTCAGGCGACGATGGCGCTCGGGCCCAGGAGCACCCGGAGCTCGCCCAGGAGCCCCCGGCGGCTGTCCACGTTGAACTCCGGGGGGAGTCGCAGCACGCTCTGGCCGACGTGGAGGAACACGGGCTCGTTGCCGGGGTGCTCGGACAGCAATTCCTTCAGCCGCCCCACCACGGGATCGGTCAGCACCCCGAGCGGGAGCTCCACGCGCAGCTCGCCGACGCCGTCGGCGGCCAGCTGGGGCCGCGTGGCCTCCATGCACACCAGCTTGACCTGGTCGTCACGGGTGTCGATGCGGCCGCGCACGACGAACACGGCGTCGTCGGCCAGCACGGTCCCGATCTCCTGCATGACCTTGGGGAACACGAACACCTCGATGGAGGCCCGGAGGTCCTCGAGGACGAAGGTGGCCATGAGCTCGCCGCGTTTGGTGTAGCGGCGCACCAGGGCCGTCACCACGCCGCCGACCGTCCGGACCTGGCCGTCACGGGCGCCCCCGTCCGACGGGCCGTCGTCGAGCTCCTTCAGCTCGGCGATGGAGCAGTCGGTGAGGCGCGCCAGGGCGGTCTCGAATCCCCGCAGGGGGTGGTCGCTCACGTAGAGCCCCAGCATCTCCTTCTCGAAGGCGAGGCGCTGGGTCTTGGCGAACTCGGTGTCGGGCACCGGCACCCGGGGGTCCCCGTACCCCATGGGGGCAGCCCCGTCGCCGGGGGCCCCGAAGCCCTCGAGCGTCGAGAAGAGCGTGGAGATCCCCGCCTGCTCCTCGCGGCGGCGCTCCAGGGTGCGGTCGACGATCTCGTCGAGGACGAGGCACAGGCCCTGCCGGGGATGGCCGAGAGAGTCGAAGGCGCCCGACTTGGCGAGCGACTCCATCGTGCGCTTGTTGAGCACGACCGGGTCGACACGCTGGCAGAAGTCGTAGAAGTCGGTGAACGGCCCGTCGGCCTCGCGCTCGGCCACGATGCGCTCGACCAGGCTCTCGCCCACGTTGCGCACCGCGGCCAGCCCGAAGACGATCCGGCTTGTGCCGTCCTCGCCCACGAGCGGGGTGAACTCGCCGGCGGAGCGGTTGACGTCCGGCACCAGGACCTCGATGCCGAGCGTCCTGCACTCACCGAGGTAGACGGCGGTCTTGTCCTTGTCGTCCTTGACCGACGTCAGCAGGGCCGCGAGGTACTCCACCGGATAGTGGGCCTTGAGCCAGGCGGTCTGGTACGCGACGAGCCCGTACCCGAACGAGTGCGACTTGTTGAACGCATAGTCGGCGAACGGCTCGATGATGTCGAACAGCTCGGTCCCGAGCCCGGCCCCGTAGCCCTGCTCGGTGCAGCCCTTCACGAACTTCTCGCGCTCCGCCGCAATGAGGGCCCGGTTCTTCTTGCCACACGCCTTGCGGAGGTTGTCGGCCTCCTCGAGCGTGTACCCGGCGAACCGCTGGGCCACCCGCATCATCGACTCCTGGTAGAGCATGAGCCCGTACGTGTCGCCGAGGATGGCCTCCATGTCGGGGTGGATGTAGGAGAGCGCCTTGCGGCCGTTCTTCAGCTCCGGGTAGTCGCGGTGCATGTTCGCAGCCATCGGCCCGGGCCGGTACAGGGCGACCAGTGCGGCCACGTCGTTGAAGGACGTGGGCGCCAATGCCCGCAGGGTGGACCGCATGGCGCCACCCTCGAGCTGGAACACCCCGATCGTCTCGGCCCGCCGCAGCATCTCGAAGGTGAGCCCGTCGTCGAGGGGGATCGCATCGATGTCGGGGCGGCGGCCCTCGCTCCTCTCCACCAGGTCGAGGGCGCGCTCGATGACCGAGAGGTTGCGCAACCCGAGGAAGTCCATCTTGAGGAGCCCGAGCTCCTCGACCCCGTGCATTTCGTACTGGGTCACGATGGGGGCGAGCGAGGGGTCCTGGCCGCTCTCGGGCTTGCGCTGGATGGGCAGGTACTCGGTGAGCGGCTCCTTGGTGATCACCACGGCGGCGGCGTGGATGCCGTCCTGGCGACGCAGCCCCTCCAGGCCCTTGGCGACGTCGATGACGCGGCGCGCCTCCTCGTCGGTGGCGTACATGTCGCGCAGGCCCTGGGCGGTGGTGTACCCGTCCTCGAACCCCTCGATCCGGTCGAGGCATGCCCGCAGCGGGGTGTCGCGGCCCATGACGAGCGGCGGCATGGCCTTGGCGATGCGGTCGCCCACGATATAGGGATACCCGAGCACCCGCGCCGCGTCGCGCACGGCGGCGCGCGCCTTGATGGTCGAGAAGGTGACGATCTGCGCCACGTGGTCCGACCCGTAGCGCTCCGACGCGTAGCGGATCATGTCCGCCCGGTAGCGCTCGTCGAAGTCCATGTCGATGTCGGGCATCTGCTTGCGCCCGGGGTTCAGGAACCGCTCGAAGAGCAGGTCGTAGCGGATCGGGTCGAGGTCCACGATCCCGAGGCAGTACGCCACGCAGCACCCGGCGGCCGAGCCGCGCCCGGGGCCGACGCGGATGCCGCTCTCGCGGGCGTAGCGGATCAGGTCCCAGACGACGAGGAAGTAGGCCGAGAACCCCATGCTGGCGATGACGCCCAGCTCGTAGTCGAGCCGCTCGGCGACCGCCCGGGGCAACGGCGAGCCGTAGCGCGACGTCCCGAGCGTGGTGGTCAGGTGGCGGAGATACGCGTCGGCGCGCTCCTCGTAGGTGTCACCCGTGAACTCCGGCGGGACGGGGAATTCGGGGAGTGCGTTGACCCCGAAGGCGATCTCGACGTCGGCGCGCTCGGCGATGAGCAGCGTGTTGTCGCACGCCTCGGGGATCTCCGAGAACAGCGAGCGCATCTCCACGGCCGACTTCAGGTAGTGCTCCTCGCCCTCGAACTTGAACCGCTTGGGGTCCTCGATGAGGGCGCCGGTCTGCACGCACAGCAGCGCGTCGTGGGCCACGGCATCGCCGCGGTGCGTGTAGTGGCTGTCGTTGGTGGCCAGCAGCGGCGCCCCGAGCTGGCGGGCGATGCGCACGAGCGCGGGGTTGGTCCGGCCCTGCTGGGGCAGCCCGTGGTCCTGGACCTCGACGAAGAGGTTGTCGCGCCCGAAGACGTCCTGCAGGCGGCCGGCGAGCTTGAGGGCGCGCTCCTCGTCGTCGGCCAGCAGCGCCTGCAGCACGACCCCGCCCAGGCAGCCGGTGGTGGCGATGATGCCGTCGTGGTGCCGCTCGAGCAGCTCCCAGTCGACCCGGGGCTTGTAGTAGTACCCCTCGAGGTACGCGGCCGACGACAGCTTGAGCAGGTTCCGGTACCCGGCGGTGGTCTCGGCCAGCAGCGTCAGGTGGTAGTAGAGCTTCTCCCCCCCGTCGACGTCGCCGCCGGTGTCGTCGACCTTGCCCCGGCGCACCGGCCGTTCGTGGCGCGACTCGCCCGCCATGTACGCCTCGGTCCCGATGACCGGGTTGATGCCCGCGTGGCGGCACGCGGCGTAGAAGTCGAGGACCCCGTACATGTTCCCGTGGTCGGTGATGCCGAGCGCGGGTTGCCCGTCGGCGAGGGCGGCGGCGACGAGGTCGTCGAGCCGTGATGCCCCGTCGAGCATCGAGTACTCGGTGTGGGTGTGCAGATGGGCGAACGATCCAGTGGCGGCCATGCGCCCCCGTCCTCCTCGGCGGCCTCGCGTGTTGTCCTGCGGTGTGGGCGCCGCCCTGTCGGCACCACCCCCGACTGCTCCACAGGGCCCTGTCCACAGCCTGTGGAGAACTACAGCCGTGTCATTCGACGATAGCAGCCGTCACAGGTAGGTGCCCGGCCGCGGCGACGGGCCGTCGGTGTCCCCCGGGCCGGGGGGCAGGCCCCGCTGGCGCATCTCCTCGAGCTGCGCCCGGGCCGCCATCTGCTGGGCGAGCAGGGTCGCCTGGATCCCGTGGAAGAGCCCCTCGAGCCACCCGACCAGCTGGGCCTGGGCGATGCGCAGCTCCGCCTCGGAGGGCACCGACTTCTCGTCGAAGGGCAGCGCCATGCGGTCGAGCTCGGCGGCCAGGTCGGGGCTGAGCGCCCCCGCCAGCTCGCGCACGGACTGCTCGTAGATCTCGCGCAGCCGGGTGCGGCTGGCCTCGTCGAGGCTCGAGGCCCGCACCTCGTCGAGGAGCTGCTTGACCATGGACCCGATCCGCATGACCTTGGCCGGCTGCTCCACGGACTCGGTGACGTCCCTCTCCGCCTCGGCGCCCCCCTCGGCCCCGGGGCCCGTGGCACCCGGGATCACGAGGCCCGACGGCCGCTCGCCGGGTTGGAGGAGCACGGTCTCGACGGGATCGGCACCGGTCGGCTGCTCGGGGTCCTGGTTCATGGCCCGATCCTCCCAAACCGGTGCGCGCCCGCCAAACGCGGGGTGCGGGGGCGCACCGGGCGCGGGGTGCGGGCATCGATGAATCGCCGGGTCCCTGCCCGCCCGGCGGGGCGCGCCGTCAGCGGGGCGCCCATGCCACGAACGGGACGTGCATCTCGGCGTGGGTGAGCGAGCCGTGCCGGCCCAGCAACCTCGTCTCGCCGGTGTCGGCGGGGTCGAGGAAGGCCACCGGCGCGTGGGCGACGAGGGCCACGTCGCCCAGCCGCCGCGCCACCTCGGGCGTGAGGGGGCCCCCGAACCAGCCGTCCGCCACCATGTCGTCGCGCGTGCGCACCCACGCCTCGTGGCCGTGGGCCTCCCGGGCGGCGGCGACCGCCTCGTGGAGCGACCCGGGGCGCACATGCAGCCAGCGGAAGCGCCCCTCCCCCGACAGCAGCTCGACCATGTCGAACAGCTCGGGTGCGGGCAGGCGCGTGGCGTTGCCCACCTCGACCTGACCGTGGTCGGACGTCACGGCCAGGGCCGCGCCGGGCGGGAGCACGTCGAGCAGGTCGGCCACCAGCCGGTCCACCGCCACCAGCTCCTGGCGGTAGAAGTCACCCAGGCCGTGCTCGTGGGCGATCTTGTCGAGCCCGTCGTAGTACGCGTACACGAAGGTCTCGCCCGCCTCGAGCAGGCGGCGCACGCCGACCACGAGCGCCGAGGGCACCGACCACCCGACCAGGCGCGCCCCGGAGAGGTGGGCGGCCGTGAACCCCGTGGCGGCGAACTCCGGCCGGGTGACGGCGGGCACCGACCGGCCGCCGAACGGTGCGACGGGCTGGAACGACGGCGGCGGGATCCGGCGGCGCATGTCGTCGTGGGGCGTGCGCCACCGCAGGACGTTCATGACGTCCCCGGGGCCGGCGCCGTCGGCGTCGACGCGCACCCGGTAGCCCACGACGCCGTGGACCGAGGGCGGCACGCCGGTGGTGAGCGACGTGAGGGCGGTGGCCGTCGTCGTCGGGGCGACCGACGTGATCGGGCCGCCGGCCGCGGCGGCCAGCGTGGGCGCCGACGCCGCCAAGGCCCGGAGCTGGGCCCAGCCCAGCCCGTCGACGACGAGCAGGACCACCTGGCGCGCCCCGTGGACGGGGCCGGGCACCCACGCCGGCGGGTCGACGAGGCCCGACAGCAGCGTCGGCACCACCGAGGACAGACAGGCGCCGTCGTAATCGGGCAGCACCGGAGCGGGGACCGCTCCGGCACCCACCGGCGGGCCCCCGCGCCCGGTGCCGAGGGTGTCGCTCATCTGCGGCACTGTACCCACACCGGCGGGCCCCGCCCGCCCCCCCGGCGACACCGACCGCACCCGCCCTCGCCCCCAGCCGTGTCAGCCGGGTCAGCGCAGCCGTGTCAGCCGTGTCAGCCGGGTCAGCGCAGTCCCACAGGTAGCATCGGGATGTGAAGGTCTCGACCCGTGGCGACTACGCGAGCCGGGCGCTGCTCTCGCTGGCCCTGCACGGCGACGGGCAGGGCCCCGGGCCGACGTCGGTGCGCGACATCGCCGAGCGCACGGGGCTGCCCCAGCCCTATCTGGAGCAGATCCTGCTGGCGCTCAAGGGCGCGGGCCTGGTCCGCTCCAAGCGCGGCGTCGGCGGGGGCTACATCCTCGCCCGGTCCCCCGGCGAGATCACGCTCGGGCAGATCGTGAGCGCCGTGGACGGACCCATCGTCGCCGGGGACTTCGGGCGCCCCCACGAGAACGGTGCCTGCGAGCACGAGGGCCAGTGCGTCCTGCTGACGGTGTGGTCCGACGTGAGCGAGCACATGCGCGAGCACCTCGACTCGTTCACACTGGCGGACATGGTGATGCGGGCCCGCGGCGCGCCCGTGCCCGCCCGATCCCTGCACTGAGGCCGGTCAGGCCAGGGCGTCGCCGGCGCCGTCGTTCCACCGGTCGAGCACGGCGACCTCGCGCTCCCAGCCGAGGACGCTCACCGAGGCCGGCGCCAGGGCGAGCAGCGCCCCGGCCTCGGGAGCGAGCCCCACCCACCGGGCCGCCAGCACCCGCAGCAGGTGCGCATGGGCGAAGACGAGCACGTCGCCGGCGAGCTCCCGCACCGCGGCCACCACGCGGTCGGCCCGCCGGCCCACGTCCTCGGCCGTCTCGCCCCCGGGGGCGCCATCGCGCCACAGCGACCACGCCGGCCGGCCGGTGCGGATCTCGTCGGTGGTGAGGCCCTCGTAGTCTCCGTAGTCCCACTCGCGCAGGTCGTCCCACGCCACGGCGGAGCCGGCGAACCCGGCGAGCTCGCACGTCTGGCGGGCCCGCGCCATGGGGCTCGTGTAGACGCGGGCGAAGTCGTGGCCCGACAACCGCGCCCGGAGCGCCTCGGCCTCCCGGACGCCCTGCTCCAGCAGCGGCAGGTCGGTGCGCCCGGTGTGGCGGCCGGCACGGCTCCACTTCGTGGCCCCGTGCCGCACGGCCACGAGCCGGGCAGGAGGACCGGGGGATGCGGAGGGCATCGCCCCAGCGCACCACGGGTGCGGTCGGGCCGCAAGCCCGGGGCGGCGGCGCAACCGCGGCCGGCCAGGAATGCCCGGCACCACAACGGTGTTGTTCGATCCGGTAGCTCGAAGAAGAGGAAACATGGCGAACACAGGCACCCCCGACAGCATCCGGCTGTTCCTGGACGACCTCGACCGGTACCCCCTGCCGGACCACGAGGAGCAGGTCGGCCTGGCCAAGCGCGTCGCCGCCGGCGACGACGAGGCCCGGCGGCAGATGATCGCCGCCAACCTGCGGCTGGTCGTCCACTGGGCGCGGCGCTACCAGGACCGCGGCGTCGACTTCGGCGACCTCGTGCAGGAGGGGACCTTCGGCCTGATGCGCGCCGTCGACAAGTTCGACTGGCAGCGCGGCTTCCGGTTCTCGACCTACGCCACCTGGTGGATCCGCCAGGCCCTGCAGCGCGCCGTGCAGCAGCACGGCAACACGATCCGGGTCCCCATGGAGGTGGCCGAGCAGGCGCAGCGCGCCGAGCGCGCCACGTGGGAGCTCGCCACCGATCTCCAGCGCGACCCCACGGTGGACGAGGTGGCCGAGGCCAGCGGCGTGGACGGCCGCACGCTCGATACCCTGCAGGGGGTGGCGCGCGTGGTCGCCAGCCTCGACCAGCCCGCCGGTGCCGACAGCGGCACGGCCCTCGGTGACCTCGTCGGCGCCGAGGAGCACACCTTCGAGGACGACGTCGAGCGGCAGATGGTGCTCGACCGGGTGCGCAGCGCCGTCGACGGGCTCGGGGAGCTCGAGCGCGACGTCGTGCGGATCCGCTACGGGCTCGACGGCGGCTCGCCGACGTCGCTCCAGGCCACCGCCTCCCGGCTCGGCATCGGCGTGCGCCGGGCCCGCCAGGCCGAGGCGCGGGCCCTGCAGCAGCTGGCCGAGCTGGCCGAGGTCGAGGCGGCCCACCAGGCCGCCTGAGTCGCTGGCGCACCGGGCGCCGCGGCGTCAGGGGATCAGGCGCTCGAGCACCCGAGCGAGGTCCGCGGGAAGCGGCGCCTCCCACTCCGTGCGCCCCCCGTCGGGGTGGTCGAACGACAGTCGCGCCGCGTGCAGGAAGACGCGCCCGGCAGGCATGAGGGTGACGAGCGCGGCCGGGCGGGCGGCCGCCTCGCCGTAGCGGTCGTCGCCGATGACGGGATGGCCGATGGCCGCCAGGTGGACTCGCACCTGGTGGGTCCGCCCCGTGTCGAGGCTGGCCGACAGGAACGTGCACGCCACCGGCCCACCGAAGCGCTCCAGCACCCGATACCCCGTGCGCGCCTGGCGGCCCTGGGCCGTCACCGCCATGCGCGTCCGGCGCCGGGCCGAGCGCCCGATGGGGGCGTCGACGGTCCCGGCGTCGGCTTCGACCGACCCGGCGACGAGGGCCAGGTACTCGCGCCCCGCGGTGTGCTCCCGGAACTGCTTGGCCAGGGACCGGTAGGCGGCCGGCGTGCGGGCGACGACGAGGAGCCCCGACGTGCCCTTGTCGAGGCGGTGCACGATCCCGGGGCGGCCCTCGTCGCCTCCGCCTGCGGCCGCCAGGTCGGCGAGGTCGGGGAAGCGCGCCAGCAGGCCGTCGACCAGCGTGCCGCCGGCGTGCCCGGCGCCGTGGTGCACGACGAGCCCGGCGGGCTTGTCCACGACGACGACCTGCGCGTCCTGGTGCACCACCGTGAAGGCCACGGAGGGGTCCGGCGACGGCGACTGGTCGGCGGCGGGCGGGAGGTCGACCTCGAGGCGCTGGCCGTCGCGCACCACCCGGCTGCGCGCCGTCACGCGCCGCCCGTCGAGACGCACCGCCCCGTCCTCGATCAGGCCCGCCACGACGCGCCGCGGCAGCCCGCTGAGCATGGCGACCACCCGGTCCACACGCGAGCCCCCCAGCGCGGCGGGGACGATCAGGTCCAGCGGCGTCGGGGCGCGCGGGCGCGGCGGGCCGTCCGCCGATGTGCCCGTCACGGGCGCGGCTCGGCCCGCCACAACAGCAGCGCGGCCAGGATGCCGCCCACCACGACGCACGCGTCGGCCACGTTGAACGTCGGCCAGAAGTGCAACGCCACGAAGTCGATCACCGATCCCCGGTTGGAGCGCACCACCCGGTCGGTGAGGTTCCCGAGCGCCCCTCCCACCACCAGGCCGAGGGCCAGCGCCAGCGGCGTCGACTGCACGTGCCGCACCGTGGTCAGCAGCAGGAGCACCACGACGAGGGCGACGGCGCCGAGCACCGGCGCCCACCCCCGGGCGAAGCTGAAGGCAGCGCCGGAGTTGTAGGTGAGCTCGAAGTCGAGCTTCCACACCACGTGGATCGGCCCGTGGGCCAGCCGGTGGACGGCCCACGACTTCGTCGCCTGGTCCACGGCGACGACCACGAGGGCGACGGCACCGGTCACGAGCAGGCGCCGGACGGCGCCAGGCCCCTGACGCACCCCGTCGCTCAGCGCCGGTGCAACCCCCCGCTCTTGCACGACACGTCCAGCCGCGCGTACGGCAGTGCCCGCAGCCTGGCCTTGGGGATGGGCTGCCCGCAGATCTCGCAGGCTCCGTAGGTCTTGGCCTCGATGGCCAGCAGCGCGAAGTCGATCTCCTCGATGGTGGCCATGGCCTGCGCGGAGAGGGTCAGGTCCCGCTCCCGGTCGACCGCCACCGTGCCACCCTCGCCGGACTCCTCGTCGAACTGCACGTCGCCGGGCTCGCGCTCGAGGGCCAGCGACTCGGCCTCCGCCCGCAGGTCCTCGGCCTGGCGCTGGTAGACCTGGCGTTCCTCGAGGAGGAGCTGACGCTGCTCCTCGAGGAACTTGGGCTCCGACTCGTAGGCCCCCCGCGTGGGCTTGGGCGGCTTCGCCGGGGGTGCCGGCCTCGTCGCCGCTGGGCCCGAAGCCGCCGTGTGCGCCGCCTTCGTGGCCGGGGCAGCCTTCTTCACCGGGGTGGTCTTCTTGGCCGGGGCCGCCTTCTTGGGGGGCACCGACTTCTTGGCCGGGGCGGCCTTCTTGGCCGGGACGGCCTTCTTGGGGGGTACCGACTTCTTGGCCGGGACGGCCTTCTTCGCCGGGGCGGCCTTCCTGGCCGGGGCGGCCTTCTTGGGGGGTACCGACTTCTTCGTCGGCGCCTTCTTGGCCGGTACGGCCTTCTTGGCCGGTACGGCCTTCTTGGCCACGGCAGCCTTCTTCTTGGTCGGAGCGGACTTCTTGCCCGTGGCCATCAGCAGAACGCCTCGGTCCGCCGGGCGTTGCTCGCCATGTCGGTCATCTCCCCAGCTTCCATCCGGACGACGAAGGTGGGCGACGTTAGCGTCGCCAGGTCCCACCGGCAACACCGTGTCGTGCCCGGTCTATTCCCCCGTCGGGACCGCTCGGACCGGTCCCCGGGGGGTCGGCGCACCCGCTCGCCGTGCCCGGCGGCACCGGGCCGGGCGCTCCCGGGAGGGGCGCGTTCCGTCCAATACGCTGAGGACATGCCCGACACGCCTGGCGGCCAGGCGCCGTACCCGCACGTGGACCAGCAGCCCGACTACCCGCGGCTCGAGGAGTCGATCCTGGCGTCGTGGGCCGAGGACGGCACCTTCGCGGCGTCGGTCGAGGCGCGCCCGGGGGGCGACAACGAGTTCGTGTTCTACGACGGGCCGCCCTTCGCCAACGGGCTCCCCCACTACGGGCACCTGCTCACGGGCTACGTCAAGGACGCCGTGCCCCGCTACCAGACCATGCGGGGCCGCCGGGTGGAACGACGGTTCGGGTGGGACTGCCACGGCCTGCCGGCCGAGATGGAGGCCGAGAAGGAGCTGGAGGTGTCGGGCCGGGCCGGCATCGTCGAGTACGGCATCGATCGCTTCAACCAGTACTGCCGCGCCCTCGTGCAGCGCACCACCGACTCCTGGGAGCGGTACGTGACCCGCCAGGCCCGGTGGGTCGACTTCGCCGACGACTACAAAACCATGGACCTCCCCTATATGGAGAGCGTCCTGTGGGCGTTCAAGCGCCTGTGGGAGAAGGGGTTGCTGTACGAGGGCAACCGGGTGCTGCCGTACTGCTGGGAGTGCGAGACCCCCCTG
Source organism: Acidimicrobiales bacterium (assembly GCA_035531755.1). NCBI lineage: Bacteria > Bacillati > Actinomycetota > Acidimicrobiia > Acidimicrobiales > Acidimicrobiales bacterium. The sequence goes on from DATKSK010000038.1 coordinate 76,975, forward strand.
TCCAACTTCGAGACGCGCCAGGACGACGCCTACCGCCCGCGCCAGGACCCGGCCGTGACGGTGGTGTTCACCCTCGAGCCCGACGACACCGTCGAGCCGCCGACGGTCGTGTCGGGCCCGCTGCGCGTCCTCGCCTGGACGACGACGCCGTGGACGCTGCCGTCGAACCTCGCGCTCGCCGTGGGGCCCGACGTCGAGTACGCCGTGTACGAGCTCCTCGGGGCCCCGACGGCGGTGGCGGCGGCGCGCGCCGAGGCCTACCCGGAGCTGTTCGGGGAGGCCGAGCCGCTCGCCACGGTGACCGGGGCCGAGCTCCTCGGCCGCACCTACCGGCCCCTCTTCCCGTTCTTCGCCGGCCAGCCCGGCGCCTTTCGCGTCCTCGGCGGCGACTTCGTCGCCACCGACGAGGGCACCGGCGTGGTCCACATGGCACCGGGCTTCGGAGAGGAGGACTTCGACACCTGCACCGCCGCGGGCATCGCCGTGGTGTGCCCCGTCGACGACCGCGGCCGGTTCACCGCCGAGGTTCCCCCGTACGCCGGGCAGCTCGTGTTCGACGCCAACGCGCCCATCACCGCCGATCTCGAGGCTGCCGGGGTCCTCGTCGAGGCGTCGCCCTACACCCACAGCTACCCGCACTGCTGGCGCACCGACACCCCACTCATCTACAAGGCGGTCAGCTCCTGGTTCGTCCGGGTCACGGCCATCAAGGACCGCATGATCGAGTTGAACCGCGAGATCGACTGGGTCCCGGCGCACATCCGCGACGGCGCGTTCGGCAAGTGGCTCGAGGGCGCGCGCGACTGGTCCATCAGCCGCAACCGGTTCTGGGGGTCGCCGATCCCTGTCTGGAAGAGCGACGACCCCGCCCACCCTCGGATCGACGTCTACGGCAGCGTCGCCGAGCTCGAGGCCGACTTCGGGGTCCGGCTCGATGACCTGCACCGACCGGGCATCGACGCGCTGGTCCGCCCCAACCCCGACGACCCCACGGGGCGCGCCACGATGCGGCGCGTCACCGACGTCCTCGACTGCTGGTTCGAGTCCGGGTCGATGCCCTTCGCCCAGGTCCACTACCCCTTCGAGCGGGCCGAGTGGTTCGAGACCCATTTCCCCGCCGACTTCATCGTCGAGTACGTCAGCCAGACCCGCGGGTGGTTCTACACGCTGCACGTGCTCGCCACCGCCCTGTTCGACCGGCCCCCGTTCCGTCACTGCGTGGCGCACGGCGTGGTGCTCGGCGACGACGGCCGCAAGATGTCCAAGCGACTCGGCAACTACCCCGAGCCCGACATGGTCTTCGACGTGTGGGGAGCCGACGCCATGCGGTGGTTCCTGGTGTCGTCGCCCGTGCTGCGGGGCCAGGACCTCGTCGTCCACGCCAAGGGGATCGAGGAAGTGGTGCGCCACGTCCTCAACCCGATCTGGAACGCCTGGTACTTCCTGGCGCTCTACGCCGGGGTCGACGCCATGCGCGGCCGACCGCGCACCGACGCCACCGGAGTCCTCGACCGCTACATCCTGGCGAAGGCGGCCTCGCTCGTCGACGACGTCACGGCGGCCATGGACTCCTACGACCTGTTCGGGGCGTGCGCGGCTGTCACCGGGTTCCTCGACGCGCTCAACAACTGGTACATCCGGCGCAGCCGCGACCGCTTCTGGCGCGCCCGCGACGGCTCGCCGGAGGTGGAGTCCGACAAGGCGGACGCCTACGACACGCTGTCGACCGTCCTGTCGGCGCTGTGCCGGGTGTCCGCGCCGCTCCTGCCCATGCTCACCGAGGCCGTCTACCGCGGGCTCACCGGGGAGCGCAGCGTCCACCTGGCCGACTGGCCCGCGCCCGGCGAGCTGCCCGCCGACCCCGACCTGGTCGAGGCCATGGACATCGTCCGCGACGTGTGCTCGGCGGGCCACGCCGTGCGCAAGGCCAGTGGCCGCCGCGCCCGCCTGCCGCTGCGCACGCTCACCGTCGCCACGGCCGAGCCCGAGCGGCTCCGGCCCTTCGTGGCGCTCATCGAGGACGAGGTGAACGTGAAGGAGGTCGTCCTCACCGACGAGGTCGGGGGCGTGGCCCACCAGGTGCTCACCCTCGTCCACGCCGTCCTCGGGCCGCGCCTCGGCCCCGACACCCAGCGCGTCACGGTGGCGGTGCGCACGGGGGACTGGGAGCACGGCCCCGACGGCATGGTGGCGGGGGGCGTGGCGCTCGAGCCGGGTGAGTACGAGCTCGTGCTGCGCCCGCGCAACGAGGCCGAGGGCCGGACGCTGCCTGGCGAGGTGGGGGTCGTCACCCTCGACACCACCGTCGACGACGAGCTCGAGGCCGAGGGGCTCGCCCGGGACGCGGTGCGCCTGGTCCAGGCGGCGCGCCGCGATGCCGGCCTGCACGTGTCGGACTGCATCGAGCTCGAGATCGACGCGCCCGCCGACATGGCTGCCGCCGTCGAGGCCCACCGCGCCTACGTGGCCGCCCAGACGCTGGCCACGGGGGTCACGGTCGCCGTGGCGGGCGAGGTGGCGATCCGCCTGACGAAGGCCCCCTGCCCGGGCGGGTGACGCCGCGGCGGCGCCGGGCTCGCATTACCGGTCAGCACCATCGTTGATGCAGGCTTTCCTGCATATTTGAAGAGCGGCCCAGATGATCTGGACAGCTGGAGTATGACCCGGATTGGGTGGACCAGTGTTCCTTTACGGGTTACGAATAGCCTGGGCTAGCGCAGCTCCGAAGCGCACCTCTCCGCTGGAGTAAACGTCGCAGGGCTTCCTGAACGTCCCTCCCACGAATCCGTTCCGACATAGGTGGACCCCCACCCCGTCACCGGAGACGGTACGCACATCGATCACCCCAGCAGAGCAGCCGTCTTTCTTGTTCTCACCCGCCAAGCAGGGCAGAGTGGTCGTGAATACCCCATTGTTGGAGACCGATAGCCGTGCGGCCGACGAGATTGTGACCTTGCCGCCGTAGTTCGGCGCCAGCTGTGCAGCGATCAGGTTGATCTCATTGACCCAAGCGTTACCAACAGGGCTCTCAACCGGCGGCCCTTGGTTGAATATCACTCTGGCCCCCGATGCAATCGCCGTAGAGAAGAACCCGGTCAGCGCTGTTCGGTAGTTGTCCTGTAATGCCTGGGAGCCCGCATCAAGTTGTTGACCATTGGACATGGTACAGGCAGTCGTGTTGTTCCCCACGGTCGTCAGGCTGATTACGGTCGGGTGGTACTTCGCGATGTCCGCAGGCAACCACTCCACCCAATCACACGGTGCCGAACCAGGGTAGGCGTGAACATGCGGCCTGTACGTCGTGTTACCCAAGAAACCCCTGGCAATATACTTGGTCGACTCCCACGTCAGCGAGTCACCGTAGATGACCGCCTGTGTCTTATGAAGCCTATTAGTAGCTGCAGCAACGTTTTCGCCACTGATGCCATTACTGATGAAGAATCCAACAGCGACAACCATCGTCACGAGTCCCGACCCCCAAGACCTGCGACTAGCCGTCCATGTCCGAGCGCTACCTTTTGATTTCACTCTGCGCGTCACTCCTTCAGGTTATACTTACATCACAAGGGCGTGCTCGACCAGGGGTTTATGATCCTCGCGGGTTGTCAGCGCTGTCCTGCCATCGTTTGCGGTGCGCCGGCCACGGTGAGGTGTCTACACCGGCACCGGAGGCAGTGACCGCAGGAGGTTGAGTGCCTTCCAGATGCTTCCGCCCACGGCCACTCGACGTGGTGCTCGAAGCTCGGCCGTCCGGATCGATTGACCAAACAGCCGTGGACGGAGAGGAACGGGGTGCGGGCGGTCCTGGCCACCACCAGGCGGTCCTCCGGGGTGAGCTCACCGAGGAGGGGCGTCCACCGGATGAGGTCGTGGGCGAGAACAGCACAGACCAAGATGATGTCCCGACCGCCGTGGATTTCGGTGACGGCCCCAGGCTTCGCGGCTATGCGGCCACCTCCTCCGTCGCAGCGTGGTGATCGGGCGAAGCACGGGCCACGTGAGCCTCGAGCGCGGAACAGAGCGCCTTCACGTGCAGGTGCCCGTTGACGCGTCGGAACTGCTTCTTCGTCTCGAGCATGCCTGCCGCGCACCAGCGCAGCGCCATCTGGCCGATGCGCCAGCGCTTCACGTTGCGCGAGTGGTCCCTGCAGAGGTCGATCATGGACTCGATGGCGTTCGTCGAGCACAGGGTGCGCCAGGGGCGGCGGCACTCCGAGGCGTCCGATCGTGAGGCGTCTCCGCCGGCCCCTCTCGCAGCGACGCGGCGGCGCCGGGGTGGGTGCGCTCGAGCTCCTTCCTTGTGCCCTTCGCACCGCGCGATCACCGGGTGGTCGAACACAGCGTTGATCGCCGACGGCAGGGCCTGGGACCCGTCGAGGACGAACAGCGTGGGCTCGGTCACATCGAGCCCCCGATGACGCAGCCCCACGAGTTACTCGCACTCGGCGACCTCGTCCTCGCCATCGGGGGTGTACTCGATGCCCGTCCAGTACTCCTCGTCGATGGAGGCCACGGCGCTGATGACCGAGGCGACCATGCGCACACCCATCGTGTAGCCGACGTCCATCCACTCCAGGGCTACAAGGGGGCGTTCGACCAGAAGCCCGAGTCCAAGGGCATGATCAGCTCCCCGGTCGCTGCCGCCCGGCGGAGCCGGGCCACCAGCTCCTCGATGAAGCGTATGGTCCCCCGCTGCGTGTCGGCCGCCCCTTTGCGCATCCGGGCGTGAAGCACCTCGCCGGTGGCGACCCGGGTGGCGAGAAGCGGGTGATACCCGAGCCGGTGGGTGTAACCATATCCGGCACCCTGCTTGTCCCTGCCCGACAACTCGCAGATGGTCGAGTCGAGGTCGACCACCATGGTGTCCTCCCCGGGTCCGGCGCCGAGCGCCCAGGCTCGTCGCAACGTCTGGCGAGCACCCGATCGCGCTGGCGGACGTGCCCGAAGGTGAATGCCCGCAAGAACGTGCCGAGCGTGGACGGTGCCATCACCCGGTGGGGAGGACGGACTGAGTTGCTCCGGCCCGGAGCATGTCGGCGTGGTCGATGTGGCTGCCCCCGACCACCATGGCGTGGACCAGGGTCAGTACCTTGCGCCCGGGTAGGCACCGCCGACCCGGCCCGACAGGTCGACCGAGGTGTTGATCAACCGTTCCAGCCCGAGCCGGACAACCAAGGTGGCCACCAACAGGAGTCCGGCATTGGCCACCAGGTTCGGCTCGTCGAAAGTCACCTCGATCCGGTCGAATCCCGCGCGATACTGACTTCACAACAAGTGCCTCCTCAGCAAGGGAGGCACTCTCCGCGGATGCGTGGCGACCGGATCAGGTCACAATTCGGTGGATCCAGGCACTCAGTGCGGCGCGATGGCCTGCGGCTGGGTCACGCCGTCGATCGGCATGACGCCCTGGCCATCGGCGGTGGGCGCCGCCGCTTCGGGCCCGACCGGGCGGGCGCCACCGGTGGCGGCGTTGCCCTGCACGGGGACCGATGCCGGGCCGGCCCTGCCCTCGAGCGCCATCCCCGTCGGCTCCGGGCCGGGGGCG